>NZ_JAGPXV010001130.1:0-682 GCF_018070405.1 Micromonospora sp. D75 | reverse complement strand
GCACGTCGTCGTGCCAGACCTGGTCCAGCCGCTGATGCGGCACCGGCCCGGTGGACTCCCGCAGCACGGCGAGCAGCAGCCCGCGTACCTGCCGGTCGGTGCCGGCGTAGCGCTGCGGGCGGCGCGTCGGTCCCGTGGGGGCCGCCTGGCCGGAAGCCCGCCAGGCGCAGCTCGACTCGACGGGGCAGATCGCGCAGCGCGGGGCGCGGGCGGTGCAGACGACCGCCCCGAGTTCCATGAACGCGGCGCTCGCCAGCGCGGCGGCGGCCGGCTCGATCGGCAGCAGTTCCTCGGTGGCGACCAGGTCGGCCGGGCGGGTCGTCGGACCGGCGTCGGGTTCACCGGCGATCGCCCGGCACACTACCCGCCGGACATTCGTGTCCACCACGGGGTGCCGCTGCCCGTACGCGAAAGCGGCGACCGCGCGAGCCGTGTACGTGCCGACGCCGGGCAGCGCCAGCAGATGATCGAGCCGGTCGGGTACCACGCCGCCGTGCCGCTCCACGACGGCCACCGCGCATTCGCGCAGGCGTACCGCCCGGCGGGGGTAGCCGAGCCGTCCCCACATCCGGATCGCCTCGGCCGGGGTGTCCTCGGCGAGCGCGCGCGGATCCGGCCAGCGGGCCAGCCATGCCTCCCAGGCGGGCACCACCCGGACCACCGGCGTCTGCTGGAGCATGAC
>NZ_JAGPXV010001129.1:0-686 GCF_018070405.1 Micromonospora sp. D75 | reverse complement strand
CCGCTTCATCGACGCGTTACTCGGTGGCGGCATCGCGCTGCTCGTCACCGCCATCCTGCTGCCGCTCAACCCGCTACGGGTGATCAACCGGGCCGCCCGGCCCGCGCTGGACCTCCTCGCCGACCAGCTCGACGCCTGCGCCGAGGCGCTGCGAAACCAGGACCGGGAGGCGGCCCAGCGCGCGCTGTTCCGGCTGCGGGAGAACAAGGAGGAACTGGCCGCCCTCTCCGAGGCGATCGAGGGTGCCAAGGAGACCAGCACGCTGTCCCCGGCCCGCTGGCACCGGCGCGGCGAGCTGACCCACTACGCGGAGGCGGCCGACCCGATCGACCGGGCCATGCGCAACACAGGCACGCTGATCCGCCGCGCGGTCACCATGATCGAGGACGACGAACCGGCCCCCGAGCCGATGCCGGACGCGATCGGTCATCTGGCCGAGTCGGTGCGCCTGCTCCGGCACGAGTTCGCCGCCGGGCAGGAGCCGCAGGAGGCCCGCGAACGGTCGCTGCGCGCGGTGAGCGAGGCCGGCCGGGCGTACGCCGAGGGGGTCGGCTTCTCCGGCAGCGTGGTGATCGCGCAGGTGCGTACCACGGCGAGCGACCTGATGGTGGCCTCCGGGCTCGAGCAGGAGGAGGCGAACCGCCTGGTCCGGCAGGCGTTCGGCGAGAAGGAGCACCGCACCGGCC
>NZ_JAGPXV010001128.1:0-692 GCF_018070405.1 Micromonospora sp. D75 | reverse complement strand
AACGTGGCGAGCGCGCGTGGCGGCACCGGTTCGATCTCCCGGCGCAGGGCGGCCAGCGAGCGGCGGCGCAGCAGGCGCAGCACCTCCGCGTCGCACCACTGCGTGCCCACCGTGTCCGGGGCGAACTCGCCGGAGACCACCCGGCCGTTCGCCGCGAGCCGCCGCAGCGCCTGCTCCACCACGAACACACCGAGCCCGAACCGGGCCGCGCAGGTGGCCGCCGCGAACGGGCCGTGCGTGCGGGCGTACCGGGCGACCAGGTCGGTGAGCGGATCGGCGACCGGCGCGAGGTACGCCTCGGCGACCCCGACGGGCAGCGCCACGCCGAGCGCGTCGCGCAGCCGGGCGGCGTCCTCCACGACCACCCAGCGGTCCTCGCCGGCGATCCGGACCCGCAGCACCCGCCGCGCCGCCGCCAGCTCGTCGGCCCAGGACTCCGGCGCGCCCCGCTCGGCCAGCTCGGCGCTGCTCAGGTCACCGACCACGCGCAGCAGCTCGACCACGTCCTCCGGGTCGCGGGGCCGACGCTGCTCGGTGCGCCAGCGCAGTTGACGGGCGGTCTCGGCGAGCACCTCCGGGTCGAGCAGCTCCCGCAGATCGACCCGGCCCAGCAGTTCGCCGAGCAGCCCGGAGTCGAGCGCCAGCGCGGCGGCCCGCCGCTCGGCCAGCGGGGCGTCGCCCTCGTAGAGGAA
>NZ_JAGPXV010001127.1:0-698 GCF_018070405.1 Micromonospora sp. D75 | reverse complement strand
GGTGCAGCGTGACGGTGGCGGTGCCGCCGAGCCGGACCGTACGGTCGCCGGAGCGGGTCACGGTGAGCGCGTGCGGCGGGGCGGCCATCGCCCGGTCGAGCGCCACCAGCAGCAGCACCACGACGGTCAGCACGGCCACCCCGACGAACGGCGCCGGCCAGAACGGCAGCGTCAGCGCGCCCAGGCCGAGCAGCAGACCCGCCCGCCAGGTCATCGCGGCGTCGGCACGGTGGCCAGCACCGAGTCCAGCACCGTGTCCACGGTCACGCCCTCCAGTTCCGCCTCCGGGCGCGGCCGCAGCCGGTGCCGCAGCGTGGGCCGGGCCACCGCCTTCACGTCGTCCGGCGTGACGTGGTCCCGGCCGGCCAGCCAGGACCACGCCTTGGCGGTGTTCAGCAGCGCGGTGGCGCCCCGGGGCGACGCGCCCAGCTCCAGCGCCGGGGCGGAGCGGGTGCCCCGGCACACGTCCACGATGTAGCCGAGCACCGGCTCGGCCACGTGCACCCGCTGCACCTCGGCCCGGGCCGCGGCCAGGTCCGCCGCACCGGCCACCGGGCGTACGCCGGCGGCACGCAGGTCACGCGGGTCGAAACCGGCGTGGTGCGCGCGGAGCACACCCAGCTCCTCCTCCCGCTCCGGCAGCGGCACCGTCAGCTTGAGCAGGAAGCGGTCGAGCTGCGCCTCGGGCAGCGGGTAGG
>NZ_JAGPXV010000115.1:0-12082 GCF_018070405.1 Micromonospora sp. D75 | reverse complement strand
GTCCGGGTCCGCGCCCACCGCGCGGACCCGGACGGCCGGCTCACCGCAGGCGGTACGCCTGGATGATCCGCTGGGTCACGGTGGTGCCGGCGTCGTCACGGGCGGTGGCCCGCAGCGACGCGTATCCCGGGCCGGCCGGGTGCCGGACGGTGGCCGTCCACGCCCCGCCCTGCTTCTTCAGCGTCGCCTTGTGCCAGGTCTTCCCGCCGTCGTAGGAGACGTCGACGGTGAGCGCGACGACCCGGCCGGACGGCGCGCCGGGCTGGCGCTGCACCGCCACCGGCACGGTGAACGTCCGGCCCGCCGGTGCCGAGCTGTCCACCGCCAGCGGCGGGGTGAACCTGACCGCCATGGCCGGCAGCCGGGCCGGCACGTCACCCGGAACCCGCTTGGAGCGGAACGTCCAGCTCGCCGAGACCTCGGTGCTCAGGTCGGTGAAGCCGCGCTTCGCCACGGTCTCCAGCCGGTAGTTCGCCGCGCCCGGCGGCACCGTGAACTCGCCGTACCCCGGGTAGGGCGACTCGCCGACCAGCTTGCCGTTGCGGAACAGCCGCGTGTGCTCGGTGTCGTTCAGCGAACCGCCCGGGTGCCCGGCCGCGTCGCTGTGCACCGGCAGCGCGACCACGATGCTGTCGCCGATGCGGGTGATGCTCTCCTCCGGCCAGCGCGGCTGCGGGAACGACGGGCCGAAGGGGCCCTTGTTCCATTCCTCGGTGTAGGTGCGCCCGGCCCGGTAGCGGGTGGGCACGGACTGCAGCACCGCCCGCGCCTCCAGCCAGCCGTCCTCGCCCCGCTCACCGAAGTCCAGCTCGGCGCTCCAGCGGGTCTTGGCGGTGGAGAGGTGCTCGATCCGCTTGCCGGGCACCTGGACCGGCAGGACGATCGCCGAGCCGCCGATGTCGTAGTCGGACTCCGGGAACACGACCCGTTCGTTGTCCATCCCGGTGTAGCCGGCGGCGAACCGGCTCGTGACGGTGGCGAAGTCGGCGGGCCGGTAGTGCCTGACGAAACCGGTCGGGAACCGGCCCGGGAACTGCTCGTTCAGGCCGTAGAAGTACGGGCTGCGCTCGGGCGCCTTCGCTTCGGTCCACTGGCTGGCGACCGCGCCGACGAAGAGGTCGGCGGAGACGTTGCGGCCGACCTGGGCCGAGTAGAGACCGTCGAACTTGTCGGCCCAGAGCCCGAAGCTGGCTTGGAAGTCGTCGAGCTTCCAGGCCGCGGTGAGGTCGATCAGCAGCGGTGCCGCGCCGCGCTGCGGCACCGTGGTACGGACCGGCTTCGCCGCCCGCGCGTCCAGCACGAGCCGCTGGTTGCCGGTCACCACCAGCTCCGGCTGGGCGAGGAAGGAGACCTCCGACCAGCCCTCGTCGCCGGCTGCGAAGATCAGGCTCTGCACGCCGTACCGGCCCTTTGGCACCCGCAGCCGGGCCTCGCCGTCGGCGTCGTACACGTCGCGGTAGCTGGCCTCGTCGAGCCCGAGCAGGCTGGTGAAGTAGTCACCGGTCAGAGCGCCGGAGCGGTTGCGGTGCGTCACCGTCAGGTCGTAGCTCTCCACCTCGCGGTCGACCGCGAGCGGGGTCACCGCCACCGCGTCGCCGGCGCGGGCGACCAGGCGGCCGGTCCAGTAGCCGTCGGCGCCGCCGAGCCGGGTGTCCACGACCACCGTCACCTGGGCGCTGCCGCCCGCCGGGACGGTGAGCCGGGAGGCGCTGAGGGTGAGCATGCCGGCCGGTGCGGACCGTCCGCCCGGCCCGGTGAACTCGGTGCTCAGGTCCAGCGTGACCGGGGCGGTCCCGCCGTTGCGGTAGGTGACGGTCCGGCTGATCGGCTGGTCGTCGGTGTGCGGCCAGGTCGCCACGCCGAACGAGACGGACGGCGGGTCGCTGGTCACCTGCTGGGTGATCGCGCGGGCGAGGTCGACCCGGCCCGCGCCCTGCTGGTACGCGGTCTGCTCCGGGTGCGGCTTCGCCGAGGCCATCAACGTCGCCTTGTAGCTGGCGGGCGTCCAGCCGGGGTGCTGCTGGGCGAGGAGCGCGACCGCGCCGGCCACGTGCGGCGTGGCCATCGACGTGCCGGACAGTGCGGCGTACTTGTCGCCCACCGGGTCGCCGATCTCGCCGTGTGCGGCCCGGGCGGCCACGATCTCCACGCCGGGCGCGGTGATGTCCGGCTTGATCGCTCCGTCGCCGGCCCGGGGGCCACGGCTGGAGAAGTCGGCGAGCGCGTCGTCGCGGTCCACGGCGCCGACCGCCAGCGCGGCGTCGGCGCTGGCCGGCGACCCGACCGAGCCGTCGGCGCCGTCGTTGCCGGCGGCGATCACGAAGAGCGTCCCGTGCTGCTCGGTGAGCGTCCCCACCGCCTCCTCCAGCGGGTCCACCTCCGGCGTGTCGCCGCCGCCGAGACTCATGTTGACCACAGTGGCGTGCTGTTCGGCGGCGGCCCACTGCATGCCGGCCAGGATGGCCGACTCGGTGCAGCCGTAGACCTCGCAGACCTTCCCGGACAGCAGCGTGGCGTCCGGCGCGACGCCCCGGTACTTCCCGCCGGAGGCGGCCCCGCTGCCGGCGATGGTCGAGGCCACGTGGGTGCCGTGCCCGACGATGTCGTCCGGGTTGGTCTCCTCGGTGAAGTTGCGCGACTCGGCGACCTTGCCCGCCAGGTCCGGGTGGGTGAGGTCGACGCCGGTGTCGAGCACCGCGACCCGGACGCCCTTGCCGGTGTATCCGGCGGCCCAGGCGGTCGGCGCGCCGATCTGCGGCACGCTGTGGTCGAGCGTCACCCGCCGCCGGCCGTCGAGCCAGATCCGCTCGACACCCCCCGCCGCGTCGAGCCGGGCACCGGAACTGTCGGCGCTGACCGCGTTCCAGAGCGCGCCGGTGTCGCTCTTGGACGCGACGACCGCCGCGCCGGTGATCGCCGGCAGGTCGCGGGTCACCCGGGCGCCGGCGAGCGGAGCCGCCGCGCGCCGGGCCATCCCCGGCCGGTACGTCACGAGCAGCGGTACGGTGTCGCGCCGCGCGTCGTCGTAACCGGCCTCGATCAGCCCGGTGACGTCGAACAGCCGCCGGTCGAGTTTGCCGGCGCGGACCAGCGGGAGCGCGTCTTGCGGCAGCACGGTGAGGCGGTCGCGCTCGCGGCGGACCAGGAACTCGATGCCGGTACGCCCGGCGCCGGGGCGTACCGCGGCGTGGTCGCCGGTGACGGTGACCCGGTCCCCGGTGATCAGGGTGACGGTGGCCGTACGGTTGCCGGCCTGTTCGGACGGGCCGGTGGGCGCGGTCGGGCCGGTGGGCGCGGTCGGGCCGGTGGGCGCGGCAGCCCGCGCGGGCACCGGCAGACCGAGCGCCAGCGCCAGGGCCATGCCCAGCGCGCCCAGTTTTCTGCGATTCCGGAGCAACCTTCCTCCTTCGTCGAACGTTTCATCGATGAGGGACACATCGATGCGGGTATCAGCATTGCATACCGCGTATGCATCGGGAAGTCGCCGATCCGACGGAACCGCCACCACGCTTCCGAACCGGCCGGGACGATCGAGCGATGACCTCCATGAAGGACCGGATGCTGGCCGGCGAGCAGTACATCGCCGACGATCCCGCGATCATCGCCGACCTGGCGCGCGCGGCCCGGCTCAGCGAACGCTTCAACCGCAGCTCCGCCGACGATCCGGCGGGCCGCCTCGCCGCGCTGCGCGAACTGCTCGGCTCACTCGGCGAGGACGCCTGGGTCCGGCCGCCACTGCACTGCGACTACGGACACCAGACGCACATCGGCCCGCGCACGTTCGTCAACTTCAACGCGGTCCTTCTCGACGTCGCCCGCATCACCATCGGCGCGGACGTCCAGATCGGACCGAACGTGCAGTTGCTCACCGCCACCCACCCGGTCGAACCGGAGGCGCGCCGGGCCAAGTGGGAATCCGCACAGCCGATCACCATCGGTGACAACGTCTGGCTCGGCGGCGGAGTGATCGTCCTGGCCGGGGTGACCATCGGCGAGAACACGGTGGTCGGCGCCGGCGCTGTCGTGACCCGCGACCTGCCGGCCAATGTGGTGGCGGTGGGTAACCCCGCTCGTCCGATCAGAAGCCTGACTCAGCCATCCTGAGCTGCGGGAACAACCGCTCCAGCGGATGCGGACTCCAGCCCCGGCGTGCACTCTGAGTAGTAGGGCGTTCACCGGGAGGCACTATGGAGCGGGTCCTCGAACTACGGGTGCACGGGGTGTCGAACACCCCGCCGGATCAGCTGCTCGGCCTGAAAGCAGGCGCGAACGGTGACGGTGGGCAACCAGCACTCGTCGCCGGCGGTCAGGTGACCGGCTTCTACCGGTCCACCACAGCCGGCCGGGACGACCCGATCACCGTCGAGGCGTACAGCTGGGGGCAGTTGACCTCCGGCGCGCGGACCCGGCGGGACGTGGAACGGGCGCTGTGGACGCTGCTGCTCCCTTTCGCCCTGGCGAACGTCGCGCTGCACGCCCGCGCGGGCATCCCGCCCGACCCGGACCAGGAGCGCTGGGCCAGCCGGTCCGGCATCACCGCCTGGCTCATCCGCCTGTTCTGCCTGAGCCTGACCTGCACGCTCGTCATGACCGTGACCGGCGTCGGCGTGGACCTGATCGGCTGGCAGTGCGTGGAGGCGGACTGCCTCGGCCGGCTCCCCGGGCCGTGGCAGTTCCTCGGCGACTCCTGGTGGCGGCAGGGCACCCGGGCGCTCGCGCTCGGACTGCTGCTGCCGCTGCTCGTGCTGGCCGCGATCGGACTCGTCGCCTTCCGCACCTACCAGTACGAGGCGCAGATGCCCGCCGACCCGCACCACCATGCGCCCGTCCGGGAAGACGGTGAGCCGGTCGAACCACCGGAGCCGCGCGAGCCGCCGCAGAACCCGCTCCAGGATCCGACGTTCTGGAACGGGGAAGGGCAACTGCGCCGCGCCGCCGTGCTGCACCTGTGCACGGGCGCGGTCACCGCCGCCGCCGTACCCGTCACCGCGGTTCTCATCATGGATCCGCCGCGCGGCCTGCGGGCCGCTGTCGCCTGGCCGACCGTCGCGCTGCTCGCCGCCGTGGTGACGATCGCCGTGATCGCGGTGGCCCGGCCCTGGTTGAGCCGGCGCCAGGGCGCCACCCCGCTCGGCCGGTGGAGCATCGCCGTCGCGGCGCTCACCGCGCTCGGTCTGGTCGGCACGTTCGTCCTGCTGCTGCTGCCCGAGGGCCCGGCCGGCCAGCCGCTGTCGGCGTACCGGCCGCCGCTCGGGTGCGCGGCGCAGCCGGAGATCGCCGGCTGCCATGCCGACCGGTCACTGCCCGGGTACGACACCGCCATCGCCTGGCTCGTCGCCTACCAGGTGCTGCTGCTGGTGGCCATCGCCGCGGCGAACCGCTCCGGCCGGCGGGCACTGGCCGGTCCGGCCGCCGGGGCGCTGCTGCTGCCGCTGGGCGCGACCTGGATCGAACACGGGCTGCCCGGCCTGCCCGACGCGCCGGACGCGCTGCGCACCTGGATGCTCGTCGGCCCGGCCGGTGTGCTGGCCGGCATCGGACTGCTCCTGCCCCGCCTGCGCCCGACGGTGCCGACCCAGCCGCTCGGCGCGTACACCGATCTGGCCTGGCGGGGCTGCGCCCCGGCGGTCATCGCCGGTTTCGGCTGGATGATGGCGGCGGCCTACTGCGCCGGACTGCTCTACTGGGTCAGCGACCGGCTGGACGCGTCGGCCGAGCCGAGCGGCCCGAGCCGGGTGATACCTCCGCTCGCCGTCTTCTGGGCCGGGCTGGCCTGCGCGGTCGGCCTGCTCGCGCTGATCGGGCTGCTGGTCCGGGTCGCGGTCCTGCTGCACCGCCTGCGCCGGGTGGAGTACGCCCGGCTCACCGCCGCCCCCGGCCTGTCCGCGCACGACCGGCGACGCTGCCGCGACGTCAGCACGTACCGGGCGCTGCACCGGCTGGTCGGCGAGCACGCGGTCCGGCTGATGGGCTGCTACGCCGCGTTCTGCGCGGTCCTGGTCACGCTCTGCTGCGCCGCCGCGCTCTCCGGCGAACGGCCGAGCCCGCTGTCCCCCTCCGGCTGGCAGACCGCCATCCACTGGACCGCCGAACGGGGAGACGCCATCCTCGGCTGGCTGCCGGTGGTGATGGCGGCGCTCGGGCTGCTGGTCTACCGCACCGACTCGGTACGCCGCTCGGTCGGCGTGATCTGGGACGTGTGCACGTTCTGGCCCCGGGCCGCGCACCCGCTCGCCCCGCCCAGCTACGCCGAGCGCGCCGTACCGGAACTCCAGACCCGGGTCGCGGGCCTGCTGGCGCTACCGCCGCACCACAGCGACCGGATGGACGGCGTCATCCTCTCCGGGCACAGCCAGGGCACCGTCATCTGCGCCGCAGTGCTTCTGCAACTGCCCCGCCGGTGGCGGCTGCGTACCTGGTTCTTCTCCTACGGCTGCCAGCTCACCCGGCTCTACGGGCGGGTCTTCCCGTCCTACTTCGGCCCGGAGCGGCTGCGTACGCTGGCCGGCGCGCTCACCTGGCCCGGCGGCCACGTGGCCTGGACGAACTTCTGGCGGGACACGGATCCGCTCGGCTGGCAGGTCAGCGCCGGGCAGCGGGACGTGCCGGTGGCGGACCCGGAGGCGCTGCACCCGACCGGCGGCGAGGTGGCCGACCCGCCCATCCGCAGCCACAGCGGCTACCCGGAGGCGGCGGAGTTCACCCGCGAGCGCGCCGTGGTGGCCCGGTTGCTGCGCCGCACCGTGCCGTCGCCCCGGCAACGGGCCGGCTGACCGTGCGCCGGTGCGGCGGCGGATCGGCCGGCAGCGCCCGGCGTCACGCCGGCGGCGGGTCGGCCAGGCGGACCACCAGGTCGGCGTGCACGGCCGTGCCCGCGACCAGCCGGGCGTTCTCCTCGTCGCTGCCCAGCGCCCAGGCCCGGGCCTGCTCCGGCGACTTCCCGTACGCCTCGTGCCGCGCGGTGAGGCGGCGCACCCGCACCTCCGCGTCCAGGTCGAGGAACCAGGCCTCGTGCAGGAGCGTCCGCACCTCCTCCCACGGGTCGTCCCGCAGCAGCAGGTAGTTGCCCTCGGTGACCACCAGGCGCACCTCGGGCGGGACCTCGATCGCCCCGGCGACCGGCTCCTCCAGGTCACGGCGGAACTCCGGCGCCCACACCGACGTCGGCTCCAGCCGGCGCAACCGGCGCAGCATCGAGGCGAACCCGTTGACGTCGAACGTGTCCGGCGCGCCCTTGCGCCCCGACCGGCCGAGCCGCTCCAACGCCGTCCCGGCCAGGTGGAAGCCGTCCATCGGGACCAGCCGGGCGACCGGGCCGAGCGCGGCCACGATCCCTTCCGCCAGGGTGGACTTGCCCGCACCGGGTGCCCCGGCGATGCCGAGCAGCTGACGCGGGCCGGCCTCGGCCAGCGCGCGCGCCCGGGCGACCAGGTCGTCGAGCCCGAGCACCTCCGCCGCCGGCATCAGCCCAGCACCGGCTCGCTGATGATGAACCGCGCCTCGACCGCCGCCTGCACCGGCTGCGGCGCCGGGTCCAGCTCCAACTCCAGCTCCGGCTGCTCGCCGGAGCGCGCGTACGCCGCCTTGACCATCATCGGCGGGGACGCGCTCAGCCCGGTGTCGGACAGCTCCCGCAGCGCCGTCACCCGGGCGCCGAGCGCCTCGGCGTACTCCCGGGCCCGGACCAGCGCGTCCGCGATCGCCGCCTGCCGCGCCTCCCGGTAGGCCGGGCTGTCCGGCCGCAGCGACCACACCGGGCCGGCCACCTCGACCTGCTCCTGGTCGGCCAGGCGGAGCATCAGCTCGCCCAGCGCGGTGAAGTCGCTCGTCGTGACAGTGGTGCTCACGCTGCCCTGGTAAGCCACCACGCGGTCGCCGGAACGCCTCGTCACCGGCCAGACGTGCACCTGGCCGGTCTCCCGGCGCTCCACCGCCGGCTCGGCCGCGTCGAGCAGCGCCCGCACCGCGGCGGCCCGTTCGGCCAGCCGGGTCAGCGTGGTCTCGCGATCCCGGTCCCGGGCCGTCGCCGTCACCGTGAACCGCGCCAGCTCGGGCGCCACCTCCCGGTACGCCTCACCGCGTACCGCCACGACCGGTGCGTCCGCCATGCCGCTCAGCCTAACGGCGGCGTGGCCGGCAGGTGCCCCGTGTAGGTGACCGCGCCGCCCGCCTCGCGTACCCCGGTCAGGTGACCGCCCGCGGCGCCCAGCTCCCGCAGGTACGCCAGCTCGCCGACGTGGTCGGCGGGCACGGGAACTCCCGCCGGTGCGCGGTGAACTCGCGCGCCCGCAGCGTGGACCGGGTCTGCCGCCCCTCGGCGAGGCGCTCGGCCAGCGCGTCGGCGTCGCCGGCGCGCAGCGCCTCGGTCAGCTCGCCCAGGAAGACGCCGAGCGCGTCCAGCTCGGCGAGGACGCGGTCGCGGTTCCCGAGCAGCATGTTCGCGGTCCGTTCGGGCGGCCCGCCGGCGACCCGGGTGCCGTCGGAGAAGCTCCCGGCCGCGAGCGTCAGAACCGCGTCCCGCAGCGCCGACCGGTGCACGGTGCCGGCCAGCGCCCCGGCGAGCACGTGCGGCACGTGCGAGGCGAGCGCCGCCGCTCCGTCGTGCTCCGGGGCGGACATCGGCACCACCCGGGCGTGGAAGACGTCCACGAGCAGCGAGGCCAGCCGCCGGAAGGCGTCCAGCCCGGTCGGCCCCGGGCAGAGCACCCAGGCGGCGCCGTCGAGCAGGCCCGGCTCGGCCGCGTCCGGTCCGGCCCGGTCGGCCCCGGCCATCGGGTGGCCCGGCACGAACCGGTGCCCGAGCCCCTGCACGGTGGCGACGGTGCTCACCTCGGCCTTGACGCTGCCGACGTCGGTGAGCACGCACCTGTCGTCGGTGACGGCGGCGACCCGGGCCAACGTCGCCGGCAACGTCGGCAGGGGGCCGCAGAGGAACACCACGTCCCGGCCGGCCACCGCGTCCTCGACCGTGTCGGCCACCACGACGCCCCGCTCGCGTACCCGCCCGCGGGTCTCCGGGTCCGGGTCCCAGCCGGTCACGTCGAGCCCGGCGTCGCGCAACCGGAGCAGCAGCGAACCGCCGATCAGCCCGGTGCCGACCACCGCCGCCCGTGCCAGCTCGCCCGCCATGTCAGGACCCGGCGAGCCGCCCGGCCACCGCGTCGACACGCTCGTCGGACTCGGTGAGCGCCACCCGGACGCAGTCCTCGTCGCGGGTCAGCCAGAGGTAGAGGCCGGCCTCCGAGTGCTCGACCGTGAAGCCGGCCCCGGTGAACGCCGCACGCAGCTTCTCCCGCCGGACGCGGTAGCGCTCCCGCTGGGCGTCGGCGTGCTCCTGGTCGCCGAGCGCGGCCACCATCGCGGCCTGCACCGGCGCGGGCACGATCAGACCCGCGTGCTTGCGGATCTTGAGCAGCTCGGCCACCAGCGCCGGGTCACCGGCGACGAAACCGGCCCGGTACCCGGCCAGGTTCGAGCGCTTGGACAGCGAGTGCACCGCCAGCACGCCGTCGTACGAGCCGCCGCACACCTCGGGCGAGAGCACCGAGACGGGCTCGGCGTCCCAGCCCAGCGGCAGGTAGCACTCGTCGCTGGCCACCACGGCCCCGCGCTCGCGCGCCCACTCGACCACCTTGCGCAGGTGGGCGGCGGGCAGCACCCGGCCGGTCGGGTTGCCCGGCGAGTTGACCCAGACCAGCCGGACCCGGGGATCCGGGCCGAGCGCGGTCAGCGAGTCGGTGCGTACGGTGGTCGCGCCGACCAGCCGCGCCCCGTCCTCGTACGTCGGGTAGGCCACCGACGGCACCACCACCACGTCACCGGGGCCGAGCCCGAGCAGCGTGGGCAGCCACGCCACCAGCTCCTTGGAGCCGATCGTGGGCAGCACGCCCAGCCCGTCGACGCCCGCGCCGCAGGCCCGGGCGACCCACGCCGCGATCGCGTCCCGCAGCGCTGCGGTGCCGGCGGTCAGCGGGTAGCCCGGCGCGTTCGACGCGTCGGCCAGCGCCTGCCGGATCAGCTGTGGCACCGGGTCGACCGGCGTGCCCATCGACAGATTGATGAGACCGTCCGGATGCGCCGCGGCCGTGGCGGCCGCGGCGTCCAGGGTGTCCCAGGTGAAGTCGGGCAGCCGTGCCGAGACCGGCGAGCGCCGGTTCAGTGGCCCTCGCCGCGCGGCGGCTGCGCGGCGACGAAGGTGGCGTCCTTCTCCACCTTGCCGATCTTCGAGGCGCCACCGGGCGAGCCCAGGTCCTCGAAGAACTCGTAGTTGGCCCCGGTGTAGTCCTTCCACTGCTCCGGGACGTCGTCCTCGTAGAAGATCGCTTCTACCGGGCAGACCGGCTCGCAGGCACCACAGTCGACGCACTCGTCGGGGTGGATGTAGAGCATCCGGTTGCCCTCGTAGATGCAGTCGACCGGGCACTCCTCGATGCATGCCTTGTCGAGCACATCCACGCACGGCTCGGCGATGATGTAGGTCACCGGTCTTCTCCTCCGCAGACTCGTCGCGATCACCCGCAACGGTAAGAGCCTAGTATCTCGCCGGGGAGGGGGTCGATCGTGCTCCGACAGCAGGACGTGGGACACCGGATCGTGGTCCGCCGGATTGTGGGGATTCGTGAGGGCCGCACGCTGTTCTCCGACGCGCTCGGCGAACTCGTCGAGCTGAGCGAGACCCACATCACCCTCGCCACCGACGCCGGCCCGCTGCGCGTACCGGTCGCCGAGGTGCACCGGGCCAAGCGGGTGCCGCCGGCCCGCCGCCCCACCGCCGCCGCCGTGGTCGCGCTGGAGCTGGCCGCCGACGAGGCGTGGCCCGCACCGGTACGCGGACGGCTCGGCGACTGGCGGCTGCGCTGGGCCGACGGCTGGACCGGCCGGGCCAACAGCGCGCTGCCGGTCGGCGACCCGGACCGGCCCCTGCCCGCCGCGCTGGACGCGGTGCAGCGCTGGTACGCCGAGCGGGGCGGCACCGCGCTGGTGAACACCCCGCTGCCGCTGGCCGCCCCGGTCGGCGCCGAACTGGACGCGCGCGGCTGGACGGCCCGGCCCCCGGTGCTGGTGCAGACCGTGCCGCTGCGCGCCCTGGCCGCGCCGCCGGACGCCGGGCTCGCCGACACGCCGCCGGATGCCGACACGCCGACCGCCGGCCCGGACGGCCCGCCGCCGCTCGCCGGCCCGGACGGCCCGCCGCCGGTGACGCTGGCCGGCGCGCCCGCCGACGACTGGCTGGCGATCGCCGCGGGTCGCAAGGGAGGCCTGCCGGACGCCGCGCGGCACGTGCTCACGGCCGTCGACCGGGTCCGCTTCGCGGAGCTGCGGATCGACGGCCGGCTGCTCGCGGTCGGCCGGGGCACGGTGACCGGCGAAGGCCGCTGGCTCGGCGTCAGCCTGCTCGAAGTGCTGCCCGAGGCGCGTCGGCGCGGATTCGCCGTCGCGGTCGTCCGCGCCCTGGCCCGCTGGGGCGCGGCCGAGGGCGCCACGCGGGCGTTCCTCCAGGTGGAGCAGAGCAACACCGGCGCGGTCGAGCTCTACCGCCGGCTCGGGTTCACCACCCACCACACCTACCTGACCCGGGTCGCCCCGGCCGCCTGAACGCCGGAGGGTCAGCGCCGGACGACCCGGCGCGGCCGGGACCGCTTCATCTCGGCGTACCGCTTGAGCTGCCGGGACCGGTAGTCCCGGCCGAGCGCGGTGAGGATCAGGTAGCCGACCAGCACACCGGCGGCGGTGGCGGCGAGATAGAGCCAGATCTGGGCGAAGAAGAGACCGGCGCCACCGCCGAACGGGTTCTCCCCGACCACCAGCGGACCGACGAACACGGTGAGCGCCAGCGCCACCCCCACCGCGGCGGCCAGGTCACCGGCCAGGCGGCCGAGCGGACGGTCGGCCCCCCACCGGAACGCGACGCCCGCCAGGATCAGCCCGATCACCAGGAACATCACCAGCGACACCCGGTCGGACGCGGCGTCGTCGTCCGGGAACGCGAATCTGGTGACCAGCCGGGCCACCACGTTCACCGCGAACAACGCGGCCGCCAGCACTCCGACCGCACGCCACCGCTGACCCATCGCACGCCTCC
>NZ_JAGPXV010001126.1:0-702 GCF_018070405.1 Micromonospora sp. D75 | reverse complement strand
CTATTACCCGCTCGCCACGGCCGGCGCGGTGCTGGACCGGGCCGGCTACGAACGGCTGCGGCTGGGTGAGCCGCGCGACGCGCTCGGGCTGCCCCGGCGGCAGGCCGACCCGCCCGCGACCGGTGCCGCGCCGGGCTGCGAGTTCTACACCGACGGCAACTTCCCGTTCGCCCAGGCGACCTGGCGGCTCTGCTTCGCCGACGGGCGGCTGGTCAGCAAGGAGCAGATCGCACCATGAGCGACGACCACGACCGCCCGCTGCGGGTGGTGCTCGCCGACGACGAAGCGCTGGTCCGGGCCGGGGTCCGGGCGATCCTGGCCGCCGACCCCGGCATCGAGGTGGTCGGGGAGGCCGAGGACGGCCTCGCGGCGGTCGAGCTGGTCCGCGCGCACCGCCCCCGGGTGGCGCTGCTGGACATCCGGATGCCCCGCTGCGACGGGCTCAGCGCGGCGGCGCAGATCCGCCGGCTGGTGCCCGAGACCGCGGCGGTCATGCTCACCACGTTCGGCGACGACGACCTGATCGCCCGCGCGCTCGGGCACGGCGCCGCCGGGTTCCTGCTCAAGTCCGGTGACCCGCGCGAACTGCTGGCCGGGGTGCGGGCGGTGGCCGAGGGCGGGGCGTACCTGTCGCCGCGGGTGGCGCGCCGGGTGATCGAGCTGAGCGGCGGCCGGCTGGCCCGTGGCCCGTACGCGCGGGAC
>NZ_JAGPXV010001125.1:0-711 GCF_018070405.1 Micromonospora sp. D75 | reverse complement strand
GCTTGTCGTACCGCCGCTTGATCGTGGCGGCGGAGACCTTGCCGGCCAGCCCGGCGGCCTGCCCGGGCGAGTCGGTGACCAGCAGGTCGGCGGCGTCGAGCAGGTCGGGGCCGAACTCGTGCCGGTCGGTCTGCTTGAAGCCGACGGTGTTGACGTGCGTGCCGGGGGACAGGTCGGCGGCGTCGATCACCGGGACGGTGCTGGTGGTGGCGAGCACCACCACGTCGCGGTCGCGCACCGCGGCGGCGGCCGAGCCGACGGCGCGGGCCGGCAGGCCCAGCTCGGCGCGGACCCGGGCGGCGAACGCCTCCCGCCGGGCCGCCGAGCGGCTGTACACGGTCACCTCGCGCAGCGGCCGGACCGCCGCGGCGGCCCAGACCTGGGTCCACGCCTGCCGGCCGGAGCCCACCACGCCGAGCGTGGCGGCGTCCGCGCGGGCCAGGGCGTCCACCGCCACGCCACCGAGTCCTCCGGTACGCCGGGAGCCCAGCTCCTCGCCGACGGCGATGGCGCGTACCGCGCCGGTGGTGGCGTCGTGCAGCACGACCAGTTGACCGCTCTCCGGGTGGCCGAACGTGTCGTAGGAGCGGAAGCCGTACCACTCGCCGGTGAGGTGCCCGGCGGTGAGCACCATCCGGCCCCCGCCCAGCGGCGCGGACGCCCGGGGCGGGGCGATGAGCCGCCCGGCGTATGCGGCCAGCAGCGCGTCCC
>NZ_JAGPXV010001124.1:0-719 GCF_018070405.1 Micromonospora sp. D75 | reverse complement strand
GTACCGCGCCCACCGCGATCACCAGGGTGGCCACCACCGCCACCGGCCAGGGCGACGGGCCGACCTCGGCCAGCCGCCCGCCGCCGAGCGGCCCGCCGGAGACCGCCGCGACCAGCCCCAGCAGCACGCCGGCCACCGGTCCGGCGAGCGCGGCCGGCCCGAGCAGCGCCGGCCAGGCCACATCGGCCCGTTCCTCGGCGGCCGCCCGGATCAGCCGCCGGGCCAGGAGCCAGCCGGCCGCCATCGCGGCCAGCACCGGCACCGCGAGCAGCGCGGCGCCGAGCCCGTCCATCGGGCCGCGCGGCAGGCCGGCCAGCAACGGTACGGCCGGCAGCGCGCCGACCGACACCTCACTCGTGCGGACGGCGGTGTCGGTGCCGACGGCGAACCCGGGACCGAGCAGGTAGCTGGCCGACCAGGCGATGGCGTTCGGCGCGTACGCGAGGCTGACCAGGGTGATGCCGGCCTGACCGGCCACCCCGGTCCGGTAGGCGCCGATCATGTCGGCCGCGTCGCCGCCGCCGGTGGCCACCGCCAGTCCGGCCGCCCCCGCGCCCGCGCCGAGCAGCAGCAGCGCCGCGACCAGGCCGGTACGCAGGCCGTCGCGCAGCGGCGGTGGGCAGCGCGCGGTCAGCAGCGCCCAGACGCCTGTGGTGCGCAGCGCCCCGACCAGGGCGGCCGGCACGCCGAACGCGGCGAACGTGAGCGCGGCGGTGACC
>NZ_JAGPXV010001123.1:0-723 GCF_018070405.1 Micromonospora sp. D75 | reverse complement strand
GCCACTCCCGGGCGCCGGTGGTCCGCCACGGCGGCCTGGACGACGCGGTCGGCGTCATCCACCTGCGTGACCTGGTCGGCGTCTCCGACGACCGGCCGGTCGACGAGATCGCCCGACCGCCGATGCTGCTGCCCGACTCGCTGCCGGTGGTCGACGCGCTGCGTCAGTTCAAGGCCGAACGCCAGCACATCGCGCTCGTGGTCGACGAGCGCGGCGCGGTCGACGGGATCGTCACGCTGGAGGACATCCTCGAGGAGATCGTCGGCGAGATCTACGACGAGACCGACCGCGACCTGCGTTCCGTGCGCACCGAGCCGGACGGCACGCTGGTGCTGCCCGGCACGTTCCCGGTGCACGACCTGACCGACCTGGGCGTGGAGCTGCCGAACCGGCCGGCGGGCGACTACACCACCGTCGCCGGGCTGGTGCTGATCTGCCTCGGGCACATTCCGACGGTGGCGGGGGAGCAGGTCACCGTCGACGGCTGGGAGCTGGCGGTGGCCGACGTCGACCAGCGGGCCATCACCGAGGTGCGGGTCCGCCGGCGCGGCCGCGGCGACGACTCCCCGGACGACGACGCCGCGGACGACGCCGGCGAGCCGGCCGACGCCCCGGAACTCGACGAGGCGCGCCGCTGACGGACGGCGTCCGGCAACTCGGGCCTCAGCGGCGTCCGGCCGGCGGGCCGAACGGGAAGCCGGGCACCGGCGGAAGCAGCTGCAC
>NZ_JAGPXV010001122.1:0-727 GCF_018070405.1 Micromonospora sp. D75 | reverse complement strand
CACCTCGACCAGGCCGGCCTGCCGACCGCCGCCGCTCCGGCATGAGCGCCGACCTGGACCGCGGTGGCGTCGACGCCACCCGGATCGCCCTCGTCACGCAGTGGTTCCCGCCGGAGCCGACAGGCATCCCGCTGGGCATCGCGCGGTCGCTCGAAAACCGCGACTTCGCGGTGGACGTGCTGACCGGGGTGCCGAACTACCCGACCGGCGTCGTGCCCGCCGGCTACCGCGCGCACCGGCGGAGCGTGGAGGACCTCGACGGGCTGCGCGTGCTGCGCGCCCCCCTCTACCCGAGCCACGACCGGTCCACCGTCAGGCGGGCCGCCAACTACCTCAGCTGGGCCGCCTCCTCCACTGTCGTCGGTCGCGGGCTGCTGCGCTCGGCGGACGCGAGCCTGGTCTACGGCTCCCCCATCACCGCGGCCACCGCTGCGATGGCCGCCCGGATGTGCTGGCGGACCCCGTACGTCCTCATGGTGATGGACCTCTGGCCGGACTCGGTCTTCGCCACCGGCTTCCTCACCGAGGGCGCGGGCAGACGGCTGGCGGCCGCCGCTCTCGGCGGGCTGACCGACCGCGTCCACCGCTGGGCCGACCACATCACCGTCCCCTCCCCCGGCCTACGGAGGACGCTGATCGAGCGAGGCATCCCGGCGGACAAGGTGTCGGTCGTCTACAACTGGGCCGACGAGAAGGTCATGCAGCCGGCCGAGCCGGACCCGACGTT
>NZ_JAGPXV010001121.1:0-730 GCF_018070405.1 Micromonospora sp. D75 | reverse complement strand
GACTTCGCCCAGGGCAAAGCCGGCCTTCAGACGGACCGTGATGCTGGTCGGATTGACCGGCGCGTTCCTGGCGGGATCCAGCACGGGCGGCGAGATGCGGTCGCGGTCCGGCACCGGATCCGAATTGGTCGCGCCCCAGCCGGAGCCATCCTGGCGGAAGTCGACGCTCTGCACGATCGGTGACGGATTGTAGCGCGGCCCGACCACCAGCGGCAGGCGCAGCGAATATTCGTTGCCGCTCTGATGCACGGGCTCCTGGTATTCGATCTGCACCAGCACGGTCTCGCCGGGGCCGATATTGGCGACCGAATTGGTGAAGATGTTCGGACGCTCCTGCTCGGTGAGCGCCGCCTTCTGGCCGGCACGGCGCGCCTGTTCGTAGATCACGCGGGCCTGCTGCCGCTCCTTGATGTCGCCGACGATGACGCGGTCGCCGACCACCATCTTCAGCGTATCGACGGCGCCGTTGGCTGCGAGCGGATAGACATAGGTCGCCTCGACCCAGTCCTTGGTCGGGTTGCGGAAGATCTGGGTGACCCGGGCACGCAGGGTCGGGCCTGATACCGTGATGTCGACGTCGACGCCGAGCCGGATCGCCTCGATGGTGGCGCCGTCGTCCTTCAGCAGCAGGGATCCGGATTTGGCATCGCCGGGCTGCAGCAGGCTGGCCTGCTCCGTCGTTGCCGACCAACCCGGCTCGAAGCTCACCAGCAGCGCCACGAAGGCGACC
>NZ_JAGPXV010000114.1:0-12132 GCF_018070405.1 Micromonospora sp. D75 | reverse complement strand
GGCCAAGCGCCTCGCCGCCGAGCTGGAACGGCTCACCAGCCAGGTGCACCGCGACGAGGTGGCCCGCGCCGAGCAGCGGATGCGCATCGAGCAGCTGGAGGCCAAGGCGGCCGAGGACTTCGGCCTGGACGTGGCGACGCTCGTCGCCGAGTACGGCCCGGACCGGCTGGTGCCGCCCACCGACGCGGACGTGGCGCTGGCCGAGAAGGACGGGCGGCCAGTGCCGGAGCCGGTCCGCTACGAGCGGCCGGTGCAGGAGAAGCGGGCCGCCAAGGCGGAACGGGAACTGGCCCTGCTGGGCAAGGTGAACCCGCTCGCGCTGGAGGAGTTCGCCGCGCTGGAGGAGCGCTTCAAGTTCCTCTCCGAGCAGCTGGAGGACCTCAAGGCCACCCGGCGTGACCTGCTCACCGTGGTCAAGGACGTGGACGACCGGATCCTGGAGGTCTTCGCCAGCGCGTTCGAAGACACCGCGCGGGAGTTCGAGCAGGTCTTCACGGTGCTGTTCCCCGGCGGCGAGGGCCGGCTCGTGCTCACCGACCCGGAGGACCTGCTCACCACCGGCGTCGAGGTCGAGGCCCGGCCGCCGGGCAAGAAGATCAAGCGGCTGTCGCTGCTCTCCGGCGGGGAGCGGTCGCTGACCGCCGTGGCGATGCTCGTGGCGATCTTCCGCGCCCGGCCCAGCCCGTTCTACATCATGGACGAGGTGGAGGCGGCGCTCGACGACGTGAACCTGGGCCGCCTGATCACGCTGCTGGCACAGTTGCGGGAGAAGAGCCAGCTGATCGTGATCACGCACCAGAAGCGGACCATGGAGATCGCCGACGCGCTGTACGGCGTGACCATGCGCGCCGGTGTGACCCAGGTGATCAGCCAGCGGCTCAACCGGGCCGACGACGAGGAACAGGTGACGAGCGAGTGAGTCGGGAACGCGCCACGGCGCTCCTGGTGGACTTCGACGGCGTACTGCGCCGCTGGGATCCGGCGGTGGCCGCCGGCGTCGAGCGGGAGTACGGGCTGACCGAGGGCGTCCTCGGTGAGATCGCGATGTCCTGGGGTCTACTCCAGCCGGTGCTGACCGGCCAGGTCAGCCACGCCCAGTGGATGGTGAGCGTGGCCGACGCGCTGACCCCCGCGGTCGGCGCGGACCGGGCCCGTGCGGCGGTCCAGGAGTGGCAGAGCTACCGCGGCGAGGTGGACCCGGAGGTGCTGGCGTTCGTCCGCGAGGTGCGGGCCGCTGGCATCCGGGTGGGTCTGGGCACGAACGCCACCGACCTGCTCGACGCCGACCTGGCCGCGCTTGACCTGACCGACGAGCTGGACGTGATCGTCAACTCCTCTGTCGTCGGCGTGCACAAGCCGGCGAAGGAGTACTTCCAGGCCGCCTGCGAGGCGCTGGAGACGCCACCGGGGCGGGTGCTGTTCGTCGACGACGAGGACCGCTCGGTGGCCGGTGCCCGGGTGGCCGGGCTGTCCGCCCACCGCTGGAGCGGCCCGGCCGACCTGCGCTACCTGCGGGCGGCGCTGGCGTACTGATCCGGCTCAGGCGCCGGTGACGCCGTCGATGCGTTCCCGGATCAGGTCGGCGTGGCCGTTGTGCCGGGCGTACTCCTCGATCATGTGGACGTACACCCAGCGGAGGCTGACGTCGTTGACGGTGTCGCCCCGGCGATGGCGGAAGGTGTGCTCCAGCGGCAGGCCGGCGACCGCCTCCCGGGCCGCCTCGATCTCCGCGCGCAGCGTGGCGAACGCCTCGGCCGGGTCGGCGTCGGCGACGTCGTTGTGGTCGGCGTCCGGGTCCACGCTGTAGTCGTAGAGCGTCGGCACGTCCTGGCCGGCGGCGCGGATGCGGAACCACCACCGCTCCACGTCGGCCATGTGCCGGACCAGGCCGAGCAGCGTCAGCCCGGAGGGCTCGACACTGCGGGTACGCAGTTGCTCGGCGGTGAGTCCGGCGCACTTGTGCACCAGGGTGTCGCGATGGTGGTCGAGCCAGCCTTCGAGCATGGTGCGCTCGTCGGCGACGTAGGGCTCGTGGCGGCGGTCGATCTCAGGCACGGTCCAGGTCATGGGCGCAGATGTTAAGAGGGGCCCCCTGCACAACGCGAGGCGTTAACAGGGGGCCCTTCCTTTCAGGGCACCACGACGACGGGCCACCGGCCGGTACGGACCAGCCGGGTGGCGACCGAGCCGACCAGCTTGTGCCCGGCCTGCTCGGACGAGCCGACCACCACCATGTCGGCGCGGTGCTCGTCGGCGGCCCGGCACAGCTCGGTGTAGGCGTCGCCGCGCCGGCACAGGAACGTCACCGGCAGGTCCAGTTCCTCGGCCCCGCGCCGGCACTCCGCGCGCAGTTCGGCGGCCAGCTCGTCGTGGGTCTGCTGGACCGCGCCGGCCACCACGCCGGAGAGCATCGCGCTGTACGAGGCCGGCGAGCTGACGAACACCGCCACCAGCGTGGCGCCCTGCCGCCGGGCCAGTCCGGCGGCGTACGCGGCGGCACGCATCGAGGTGCGGCTGCCGTCCACGCCGACGAGCACCACCCGCGGCCCGTCCGTACCCCGCTCGTAGGGCGACGGCCGGGTCCGCGGGCCGTACCGTTCACGTTCCGCGGCGTCCATGGTCAGTCCCGCGTTCCGGCCGGGATCGCCGCGGCCTTCTCGGGCCCGGCGGGGACCGGCTCGGCGTTGGAGCGGCGCAGCGGGACCTCCCGGATGAGGACCACCGCGATCAGGGCGAGCAGCCCGAACGGGGCGGCGGCCAGGAAGATGTCACCGGCGGCGTGCCCGTACGCGGCCTCGACCACGTCCCGGATCGGCCCGGGCAGCGTGTGCACGTCGGGCAGGCCGCCGCCACCCGAGCCGGAGGCCGGGACGCCGAGGCGGCTCAGCCCGTCGGCCAGGTAGCCGGTGACCCGGTGCCCGAGGATCGCGCCGAGCGCGCTCACGCCGATCGCGCCGCCGAGGCTGCGGAAGAAGGACACCACCGAGCTGGCCGCGCCGAGTTCGTCCGGGCGGACCGTGTTCTGCACGGCGAGCACCAGGTTCTGCATGCTCATGCCGACGCCGAGACCGATCAGCGCCATGAACACGGCCAGGCGCCAGTACGGCGTGTCGGCCCGCATGGTGCCCATCAGCGCGAAGCCGGCGGTGAGCAGCACCGAGCCGATGACCAGCCAGCTCTTCCAGCGGCCGGTGCTGGTGATGATCCGGCCGACCACCGTCGAGGAGACCAGCAGGCCGCCGATCATGGGCAGCGTCATCAGGCCGGACATGGTGGGGCTGGCGCCGCGGCTGATCTGGAAGTACTGCCCGAGGAACACCGAGGCGCCGAACATGCCGACGCCGACGGCGATGCTGGCGATCACGGCGAGCGTGATGGTGCGGTTGCGGAACAGCCGCGGCGGGATCATCGGGTCAGCGGCCCGCTTCTCGACCCGGGCGGCGAGCACGCCGAGCAGCGCCGCGCCGGCCACCATGGCGCCGCTGGTCCAGGAGATCCAGTCGTACTTGTCGCCGGCCAGGGTGATCCAGACCAGCAGCAGCGAGACGGCGGCGGTGATGAGGGCGGCGCCCCACCAGTCGATCTTCACGTCGCGCTTGACCACCGGCAGGCGCAGCGTCCGCTGGAGCACGATCAGGGCGAGTACGGCGAACGGCACGCCGACGTAGAAGCACCAGCGCCAGCCGAGCCAGGAGGTGTCCACGATCACGCCGCCGATCAGCGGGCCGCCGATGGTGCCGACTGCCATCACTGCGCCGAGGTAACCGCTGTACCGGCCGCGCTCGCGCGGGGCGATCATCGTCGCCATGATCACCTGGGCGAGGGCGGTGAGGCCGCCCGCGCCGACGCCCTGCACCACCCGGCAGGCGATCAGCTCGCCGGTGGTCTGGGCCTGCCCGGCGAGCACCGAGCCCAGCACGAAGACCACCAGGGAGATCTGGACCAGCAGCTTCTTGCTGAACAGGTCGGACAGCTTGCCCCAGATGGGCGTGGTCGCGGTGGTCGCCAGCAGCGTCGAGGTGACCACCCAGGTGTACGCGGACTGGCCGCCGCGCAGGTCCGTGATGATCCGCGGCAGCGCGTTGGAGACGACCGTGGAGGAGAGGATCGCGACGAACATGCCCAGCAGCAGGCCGGAGAGCGCCTCCAGGATCTGGCGGTGGGACATGTCGACGGCGGTCGCCCGCGCGGGCGCAGTCGCCTGGGTCATCGTGGATTGCCTCCGGAACGGGGGAGAAAGGTTGCCTTGGGCAACCGTAGAAGCCGTTGCCTTGAGCAACAACTCTTGCGGGGTCGGGTTTGTTCCCCCTCGCCGGAAGATCAGAACGACTCGTTGAAGCGGTGCATCAGCCGGGCGAGGTCCGCCACGTCCTCTTTCGGCCAGCTCTCCAGCGAACGCCTGATCTGTCCGAGTCGGGCCGCGCGGGCCGCGTCGAACCGCCGGGTGCCCTCCTCGGTCAGGCTCAGCTGGGCCGCCCGGCGGTCGGTGGGGTCCGGGTCGCGGCGTACCAGGCCCAGCGCCTCCAGCCCGCCGATCTGCCGGCTCAGCGTGCCCTTGCCGATGCCCAGCTTGACGGCCAGGTCGGTGAGCCGGATCGACCCCGACCGCCGCAGCCAGAGCAGCAGGCCGTACGCGTTGGGCTCCAGGTTCGGGTGGACCTCGCGGGCGATCTCCCAGGACAGCGCCCGGCCCCTGCGCAGCAACGCGGTCAACTCGTGCTCCACGGCGCGCAGCGTCTCGTCCACGCTCAGAGGGTACTCAGTCCCCGTCGCTGAGTTGCTGTTGCGCCACCGGGCGCAGCTCGCCGTCGCTGGTCGTGCCCTCGATCACCACGGCGGCCTCACGGCCCCGGTGGGTGAGCGTGGCCACGGCGTTGCCGAAGTAGGGCCCGGCCAGCTTCCGCCAGCGCACCGGCGGGCGGCGTACCCCGGCCGAACGGGCCAGCGCCCGGGTCGCCCCGGCCGGGCCGGGATTCCAGCCCAGCGTCATCAGCGGGCGCATGCCGGCGGGCACCTGGTTGTGGATCGGTGAACAGGTGAGCTGGTGCACCGGCGTGCGGACGTCACGGTCGGCGAACCGGGCCCGCGCCACGTACGAGTGGTGCACGTCCCCGGAGAGCACGCTGATCGACGCCGGTCGGGCGTACGCCGGCCCGGCGCCCACCCGCGCACCGGTGCGCGGCGCGGTGCCGCTGCCCAGCCGCGCGAACAGCTCGCCCAGCGCCTCGAACGAGCGCCGGAACGCCGCCCAGTGCTCCAGGTCCAGGGCCCGGCGGATCTGCTCGGAGATCCGGGCCACCCAGGGCCGGCCGGAGTCGGCCAGGCGCTCGTTCCACGCCTCGACGTGGTGGATGCCCGGTGGCAGCAGCCACGGCAGCGAGCTGCCCACCACCAGGTGGTCGTACTCGCCGTGCGCCTGGTCGAGGAACCACGACCACTCGCCCGGCGGCAGCATCGCCCGGCTGCCCGGCAGGAGCACCCGGCTGGACCGGTTGTCCAGCATCACCAGGCGGGTGCGGCCCAGGTCCAGCGCGTAGCTCCACTGGTACTGCACGGCCCGCCAGCGCTCGGTGTCGTGCGCCAGGTCGGCCTCCTTGTCGACCCGCTCGCCGAACTCGTGCAGCACGCCGGTGGCGTCCTCGGCGGCGATGACCTTCGCGTACACCGGGTCGGCGGCGATCTCGTCCGGGCTCAGGTTGCCCAGGTGCTGGTAGACCCAGTAGGAGGCGAGGCCGCTGCGGATCCGTTCGGCCCACCACGGCTGCTCGCGCATGTCCGCGCGCCACGACTGCGAGGTGTTCCAGTCGTCGATCACCTCGTGGTCGTCGAAGATCATCACACTCGGCACGGTGGAGAGCAGCCAGCGGATCTCCGGGTCACGCCACGACTCCAGGTAGAGCTTCGTGTACTCGTCGAAGCTCACCACCTGCGTCGCCGGGGCGTCCTTCGGCCGCTTGCGGCGGCGCTTGAGCAGCCGCCGCACGGTCGGCGAGGTCTCGTCCGCGTACACCTGGTCGCCGAGCAGCACCAGCAGGTCGGGCAGCACGGCCTGCTCGGGCGCGGCCATCACCCGCCGGGCGTACGCGTCGAGCGCGTCCGGCGGCAGCTTGCGCGCGGTGGAGTGCTGGGTGGTCTCCCGGCAGGAGCCGAACAGCAGCCGCACCGGCTGGTCGGCGTCGTCGAGCGCGCGGGTCCGGATCACGCTGGGCGGGAACGACGAGTCCGGCAGCGGCCACGCCACCTCGTCGTCGATCAGCACCTCGTAGGTGGTGGCGCTGTCCGGGGTGAGCCCGGTCACCACCACGATCGCGTAGTGGTGGTCGTACGCGGAGAAGGTGGGCGCGCCGCCGGTGGCGCCGTCGGCCGTGCGGACGGTGACCACGGCGGGCGAGCTGGTCTCCACCCAGACGGTCGCCCGCGTGTCGACGACCCGGCGCAGCAACGGGCCGATGAGCAGGCGGGAACCGGGCACGACATCCACCTCCGACAAGATCGTTTCGGCTGTTCCCTACCCGGCCGGCGGTACGCCTTCCGGTGTGAGCGTACCCGCAGGTTGTTCGCGTGCCGAGGCGGTGAGTGGGACGCCGTCGCCGGCATCTGACAGGATTTCGGGCATGACGGAATACCTCCTCGTCGCTCTCGCCCTGCTCGGCGTGCTGATCATCGGCGGCCTGAGCCTCGTGGTGCCCCGGCTGCGCCGGCGGCCGGAGCCTCCGCTGCCGCGCACGGAGGTCGACACCCGGGCCGAGGAGGATCTGGCCGGCCCGCCGGTCGAGGCCCCGGAGGCGGACCTCACCACCGGCGTGGTGGTCGAGGCGCCCCCGGTGGAGGCGCCCCCGGTCGAGGTGCCGGAGCCGACCGCCGGCCGGCTGGTCCGGCTGCGCTCCCGGCTGTCTCGCTCGCAGAACGTCTTCGGCAAGGGCCTGCTCGGCCTGCTCAGCCGCGACCGGCTGGACGAGGACACCTGGGAGGAGATCGAGGACAGCCTGATCACCGCGGACGTCGGCATCGACTCCACCCGGGAGATCGTCGACCGGCTGCGCGAGCGGACCCGGGTGCTCGGCACCCGCACCGGGGAGGAGCTGCGCGCGCTGCTCGCCGCCGAGCTGGTGAACGCGCTCGACCCGAGCCTGGACCGCTCGCTGCGGACCGCCCCGAAGGAGGGCGTCCCGGCGGTCGTGCTGGTGGTCGGCGTGAACGGCGCCGGCAAGACCACCACCTGCGGCAAGATCGCCCGGGTGCTGGTCGCGGACGGCCGCAGCGTGCTGCTCGGCGCGGCCGACACGTTCCGGGCCGCCGCCGCCGACCAGCTGGAGACCTGGGGCGGCCGGGTGGGCGCCGAGACGGTCCGCGGGCCCGAGGCCGCCGACCCGGCCAGCGTCGCGTTCGACGCCGTCAAGCGCGGCATCGACACCGGCGTGGACACCGTGCTCATCGACACCGCCGGCCGGCTGCAGAACAAGATCGGCCTGATGGACGAGCTGGGCAAGGTCAAGCGCGTCGTGGAGAAGCACGGCCCGATCGACGAGACGCTGCTGATCCTCGACGCCACCACCGGCCAGAACGGGCTGGAGCAGGCGCGGGTCTTCACCGAGGTGGTCAACGTGACGGGCGTGGTGCTGACCAAGCTCGACGGGACGGCCAAGGGGGGCATCGTGATCTCCGTGCAGCGCAAGCTCGGCATCCCGGTCAAGCTGGTCGGCCTCGGCGAGGGCAAGGACGACCTGGCCCCGTTCGACCCGGCCCAGTTCGTCGACGCGCTGCTCGGCACCGAGCCGCTCGCGTGACGACTGACGATCGCGCCTACGCGGGGTGGCGCGACCCCAGCCACCCGTCGCCACGCCTCGGGAGACCGTACGTGACTTCGCAGGAGATCCCGCTGCACGGCGGGAACGTGAGCACAGTGGTCCGTGTCGGAGACACGGTCCGGCGCAACGCCGGCCCGTGGACGCCCTCCGTGCACGCGCTGTTGCGCCACCTGGAATACGTCGGCTTCACCGGCGCGCCCCGCGCGCTCGGCATGGACGAGCGCAACCGCGAGGTCCTGTCGTACCTGGAGGGGGAGTGCGGGGAGTACCCGCTGGCCCCGCACTGGGTCACCGACGAGGCCCTGGTCACGGTGGCCACCATGCTGCGGATGTTCCACGACGCGCAGTACGGCTTCACCCCGCCGCCCGGCGCGGTCTGGCGCTCGTTCGGGCCGCCCCCGCCGGACACCGAGGTGATCTGTCACCACGACGCCGCGCCGCACAACGTGATCTGGCGCCCGGACGGCACGCTCGGGCTGATCGACTTCGACCTCGCCTCGCCCGGCGCCCGCATCTACGACGTGGCGTACGCGGCCTGGACCTGGGTGCCGATCTTCTCCGACCGCGACTCGGTGACGCTGGGCTGGAAGCGCCCCGACCGGCCGCGCCGGCTGCGCCTGTTCGCCGACGCGTACGGGCTGATCCCGCGCGACCGGCACCGGCTCATCCGCACCATCCGCAAGCGCATCGTCGACCACGTCGAGGGCATCCGGCGGATGGCCGCCGCCGGTGAGCCGGCCTTCGTCCGGATCGTCCACAAGGGCCACCTGCGTCGCCCCATGCGCGACCTGCGGCTGCTCGACTACGAGCGGCACCAGTTGGAGTACGCGCTCCGCTGAGCAAGATCGGCGTTCTTCACACGCCGGAAACAACCCGTCACGTGTCGGAAATCGCGGGGTGTCGCTGAAGGAAACAGCCGGCGACAAAGCTTCCGCGCAACCGGCTGACGGGCGATGCTGCCAGGTCTTCAGTCGGAGGGAGGAATACGACAACGAGAGGAGGCAGCGTGGAGATCGACACCGGGAACACTGCCTGGTTGCTTGTCTCGACTGCCCTCGTGCTGCTCATGACCCCCGGTCTCGCGCTGTTCTACGGCGGCCTGAACCGGTCCAAGGGCGTTCTGAACATGATGATGATGAGCTTCTCGTCCATCGGGCTCGTCAGCATCCTGTGGCTTTTCTACGGCTTCACCGTCGCCTTCGGCGAGGGCGGCAAGTTCTGGGGTGACCTCGGTCAGTACCTGGGCACCAAGACGTTCGTCGGCGAGAACGACCTGTGGGGCGAGACCGGAATCCCGATCTACGTCTTCATCGCCTTCCAGATGATGTTCGCGGTCATCACCGTGGCGCTGATCAGCGGCGCGCTCTCCGACCGGGTGAAGTTCGCCGGCTGGCTGCTGTTCGCGTTCGGCTGGGCGACCCTGGTCTACTTCCCGGTCGCCCACATGGTCTGGGGCGGCGGGCTGATCGGCGGCGACATCGGCGCGCTGGACTTCGCCGGTGGTACCGCCGTGCACATCAACGCCGGCGCCGCGGCGCTCGCGCTGGTGCTCGTGCTCGGCAAGCGGGTCGGCTGGCCGCGCGAGAGCATGAAGCCGCACAACGTCCCGATGGTCGCCCTCGGCGCCGCGCTGCTGTGGTTCGGCTGGTTCGGCTTCAACGCCGGCTCCGAGCTGACCGCCGACGGGGTCACCGCGCTGGCGTTCATCAACACCCAGGTCGCCACCGCCGCGGCGCTGCTCGGCTGGATCGTGGTGGAGTGGGTGCGTGACGGCAAGCCGACCCTGGTCGGCGCCTCGTCCGGCGCCATCGCCGGTCTGGTCGCCATCACCCCGGCCTGTGCGTTCATCACCCCGGCCGCAGCGGTGCTGCTGGGCGTGGTGGCCGGCGCGGTCTGCGCCCTCGCGGTCGGTCTGAAGTACCGGCTCGGCTACGACGACTCCCTCGACGTGGTCGGCGTGCACTTCGTCGGCGGCTGGATCGGCTGCCTCTGGATCGGCCTGTTCGGCACCGCCTCGGTGAGCTCGCTGGTGGAGACCGACGGCCTGTTCGTCGGCGGCGACGCCAGCCTGCTCGGCAAGCAGGCGATCAGCGCGCTGATCGTCAGCGTCTACTCCTTCGTCGTCGCCTACGCTCTCGGCTTCGTGATCGACAAGACGATCGGCCTCCGGGTCTCCGCCGAGGCCGAGGTCGACGGCATCGACATCGCCGAGCACGCGGAGAGCGGCTACGACCTGTCGCCCACCACGGGCAGCGGCGGTGGCGCGTTCGCGATGGCCGGGATCGGAGCCGGCAAGCCCGGCGCGGAGCCCGCCGCCGAGTCGGACGAGTCCGCGCCGGTCAGCGAGAAGGTCGCCGGTTAACGTTCCTGGGATGGAGGGGTTGGACATGAAGCTGGTGACCGCGGTCATCAAGCCGTACCAGCTGGACGCGGTGAAGGAGGCTCTGCACGCCCTCGGCGTGGCGGGGCTGACGGTCAGCGAGGTCCAGGGCTACGGCCGGCAGAAGGGGCACACCGAGGTCTACCGGGGTGCCGAGTACACGGTCGAGTTCCTGCCCAAGATCCGGGTCGAGGTACTCACCGACGAGATCGACGTCGACAAGATCGTGGACGCGATCGTCGGCGCCGCCCGGACCGGCAAGATCGGCGACGGCAAGGTCTGGGTGACCGGCGTCGAAGAGGTCGTCCGGGTGCGTACCGGCGAGCGCGGGCTCGACGCCCTCTGACGGCCGGACCTGCCGACGTGACCTCGTTGACCACGGCTGCCACCCCCACCGGGGACGGCGTGCCCGTGGTCAACGAGGTCGTCGGCGTACCCGGGGGCATCGGTGAGCCGGCCCGGAACGCGCGGGCCGAGGCGCTCGACGCCTGGCTGCGCCGGGCCTTCCCGGACCGGGACGGGGTGGCGCTCGTCGCGGTGGGCGGACTGGGCCGCCGCCAGTGCGCCCCCTACGGCGACCTCGACCTGGTGCTGCTGCACGCCGGGGTGCCCGGCATCGACGAGCTGGCCGCGTCGCTCTGGTACCCGATCTGGGACGCCGGACTGCGGCTCGACCACTCGGTACGCACCGTCGCCGAGGCGCTGTCGGTGGCCCAGGACGACGTCAAGGTCGCCCTCGGCCTGCTCGACGCCCGGCACGTGGCCGGCGACCCGGCGCTCACCGACCAGCTCGCGCGTACCGCCACCGACCACTGGCGGCGGACCGCGATCCGCCAGCTCCCCGGCCTGCGCGAGATCACCGCCGCGCGCTGGGAGGCGCACGGCGAACTGGCGTTCCTGCTCGAAGGCGACCTCAAGGAGGCGGCCGGCGGGCTGCGCGACGTGGGGATCCTGCGCGCCATCGCCACCGCCGGGGTCACCGACGCGCTCCGCCCGGCCGTGTACGCGGCGCACCGGCGGCTGCTGGACACCCGCGACGCGCTGCACCAGCAGGTGGGCCGCCGGGTCGACCGCCTGGTCGCCCAGGAACGCGACGGCGTGGCGCGGCTGCTCGGCGCCGAGGACGGCGACGCGCTGCTGCGGCTCGTGGCCGGCGACGCCCGCACCGTCAGCCACGCCCTGGACGACGCCTGGCGGGCCGCCGACCGGCTCCGCTCCGGCCGCCACCGGGCCGCCCCCGGCCGGCCGCTGCGCCGCCCGGTCGCGCGGGACGTGGTCGAGCAGGACGGGGAACTGGTGCTCGCCCGTACCGCCATCGGGGCCCGCCCCGACCCCAGCCTGTCGCTCCGGGTGGCCGCCGCGGCCGCCACCACCCGGCTGCCTATCGCGCGGGCCACCTGCGAGTGGCTGGCCGCGTACTGTCCGCCGCTGCCCGCGCCCTGGCCGCCGGCGGCACGGGCCGCGCTGATCACGCTGCTCGGCGCCGGTCCCGGCCTGGTGCCCGCCTGGGAGACCTGCGACCGGTACGGGCTGATCGACCGCTGGCTGCCCGAGTGGACCCGGATGCGCAGCCTGCCCCAGCACAACCCGGTGCACCGGTTCACGCTCGACCGGCACCTGGTGCAGACCGCGTACGAGGCGAGCCGGCACACCCGCGACGTGGAACGCCCCGACCTGCTGCTGCTCGGCGCGTTCCTGCACGACATCGGCAAAGGGCTGGAAGGAGACCACTCGACCGTCGGCGCGCCGCTGGCCGAGGCGGTGGCCACCCGGGTCGGGCTGCCACCAGCCGAGGCGGAGCTGATCGGCACGCTGGTCCGGCTGCATCTGCTGCTACCCGACGTGGCCACCCGCCGCGACCTGTCCGACCCGAAGACAGTCGCCGGTGTCGCCGAGCGGGTCGGCGACACCGCCACGCTGGAACTGCTGCACGCCCTGGTACGC
>NZ_JAGPXV010001120.1:0-730 GCF_018070405.1 Micromonospora sp. D75 | reverse complement strand
CGACCGCACACCATGCGCCGACACCAGGTGCTCCGCCACCAACGCCCCGAGCGCACCCGTACCACCGGTCACCAGCACCGCACCCTCACCCACGACCGGCGTCTCCACCGACACCGGGGCGACCGCACGCACCAGACGCGGCACGAACACCGCGCCCGCACGCACCGCGACCTGACCGCCGGCCGGGTCCGCGGCGAAGCGGGCCAGGACGCCCAGCGTGCCGGGGTTGATCGCGTCGTCGACGTCGGCCAGGACGATGCGACCGGGGTGCTCGGACTGCGCGGAGCGCAGCAGGCCCCACACGGCCGCGGCGGCCAGGTCGCTCACCCGGTCCCCGTCGCGGACGGCCAGCGCGCCCCGGGTCACCACCACGAGCTTCGAGTCGGCCAGCGCGTCGACGGCCAGCCACTCCTGCACCAGGCCCAGCACGTCGGCGGTGACAGTGCGTACGGCCTCCGCCGGGTCGCCGTCGTCGGCGGGCGACGCGGCCGGCGTGAAGAGCAGCAGGCGCGGCGGGGCGATGCCGGCGTCGATGGCGGCGCGCAGCTGCCGGATCGTCTCGGCGGAGGGGCCACCGGGGACGCCCGGCAGGGCCGGCCCGCCCAGCACCGCCCAGCCCGACGCGTCGTCGACCGGGTCGGCCTCCTCGGCCTGCCAGGCCACCTCGAACAGGGAGCGCGACGCCGCGTTCGGGGCGGCCACCCCGGTCAGCTCCCGCAGGACAAGGGAG
>NZ_JAGPXV010001119.1:0-737 GCF_018070405.1 Micromonospora sp. D75 | reverse complement strand
CCCCCGCCGCCCTGGCCGAGTTCCTCACCGACGCCCTGCGCCACCTGACCTGACCCCGCTCTTCCGCGTCGATCTTGCACTTGCCGCCCCGACAAACGGGGACGAAAGCCGCGCACGCGGGGCCGGAAGTGCAAGATCGACGGGGAGGCGGGGGGGTCAGGTGCCGAATCGGCGCTGGCGGGTGGCGTAGGAGCGCAGGGCACGCAGGAAGTCGACCTTGCGGAAGTCGGGCCAGTTCAGCTCGCAGAAGTAGAACTCCGAGTGCGCGCTCTGCCAGAGCATGAAACCGGAGAGCCGCTGCTCGCCACTGGTCCGGATGATCAGATCCGGATCCGGCAGCCCCTTGGTGTAGAGGTGCTCGGAGATGTGGTCGACGTCGAGCGAGGTGGCCAGCTCCTCGAGCGTGCCGCCGTTCGCGGCGTGCTCCGCCAGCAGCGAGCGGACCGCGTCGGCGATCTCGCGCCGCCCGCCGTACCCGACCGCGATGTTGACCTGAGCCCCGCCGTCGCGGTCCCGGGTGCGTTCCTCGGCGGCCTTGAGCGCGGCGGCGTGCTGCGCCGGCAACACGTCGAGCGCGCCGACCATCCGCAGCCGCCAGGGGTTGCCCTCCTCGGCCAGCTCGGTGGTGAGGTCCTCGATGATCTGGAGCAGTGGGTCCAGCTCGGCGGCCGGGCGGGAGAGGTTGTCGGTGGAGAGCAGCCACAGCGTGACGTGCCCGACACCGGCCGCGTCGCACC
>NZ_JAGPXV010001118.1:0-739 GCF_018070405.1 Micromonospora sp. D75 | reverse complement strand
GGCCGCGTTGAGCAGGGCGGCAGCGTTGTCCTCGTCGGCCGGGGCGATGAAATCGGCGGGGAGAGCCCGTTGCTCGGTGAGTTCGCTGAGTCGCGCGTTGATCGCCGCCGTCGCGGCAACGGCGGTCCTCAGGTTCTCGCTGGCCCGGACGACCCGGTCGGTGCTCCGCCGCCGGGCGGCGCTCCGGCTGCCGAAGTCGGCGCCCTCGGGCGTGTCCAGCAGTTCCAGGGCCCGCTGCCGCACGGCCGGGGTCAGCTCCTCGAACCGGGACCGTGCCCGGGCCTGCTCGCGTTCCGCCTGGTCGAGGCGGACCCGCAACTCGGCGCCGACCTCCCCCCCGCGTGTACGCGTCCGACGCGGCAATGAAGCGCGCCCGGAGCACCTCGACGGGCTCGGCGGGCACGGGCGCGTCCGGCGAGACGTCCCCGCCGCCGGGCACTTGGGCGAGCTCCCGGCGGGCCCTGACGGCGACGTCGCTTAGGCCGTCGGCGTGGCGCTGATGACCCGTGGCCTCCTCGCGTCGAGTTTGAGCCAGCTCCCGCGCCGCCGTGGCCAGCCGGGCGTGCGTTGCCGCGTCGGCGAGCGCCTGCCGGCGTGACTCGTCCAGCGTCCGGCGCTCGGCCTCGTGCCGGGCGAGCGCCTGCAGGTCGCGGTCGCGTTGCTCGGCGGCGAGCAGTTCGGCGCGCAGACCGGGAAGCGAATCGCGCACCGCGGTCCGCCGGTCGGTCACGTCCCGGGT
>NZ_JAGPXV010001117.1:0-742 GCF_018070405.1 Micromonospora sp. D75 | reverse complement strand
TGGTGCAGGCGATGCGGTACGGCCTGCTCCCACGGACCCTGCACCTCAACGAGCCGACCCCCCACGTGGACTGGTCCGCCGGCGCGGTCTCCCTGCTCACCGAGGCGCGCCCCTGGCCGGCGGTGGACCGGCCCCGCCGGGCCGCCGTGTCGTCGTTCGGCATCAGCGGTACGAACGTGCACCTGATCCTGGAGCAGCCGCCCACGCCGACCGACGCGGACGAGCCGGCCGACGGCGACGAGCCGGTCACCGGTGACGAGCCGTCCCGGGTGCCGGCGGTGCTGCCGCTGCTGCTGTCGGCCCGAGACGCGGCCGGGCTGTCGGCGCAGGCCGGCCGCTGGGCGCAGTGGCTCGGCGGCACCGGGGCCCCGCGCCCGCTCGACGTGGCGTGGTCGTCGGTGGCGTCGCGTTCCGTACTGGAGCACCGGGCCGTCGTGTCCGGGGCGAGCCGGGACGAACTGCTGGCGGGCCTCGAAGCCGTGTCGGCGGGCGAGGTCTCGGCCGGCGTGCTCACCGGCCCGGGCGGCCAGCGCGGCCAGTTGGCGCTGTTGTTCTCGGGTCAGGGTGCGCAGCGTGCGGGGATGGGTCGGGAGTTGTCGGCCCTGTTCCCGGTGTTCGCCGTCGCGTTGGACGACGTGTGCAGTCACCTGGATCCGTTGTTGCCGCGTCCGCTCAAGGAGGTGCTGTTCGCTGAGGCGGGTTCCGCCGAGGCGGGGTTGCTGGATCAGACGGTGTTCACGCA
>NZ_JAGPXV010001116.1:0-749 GCF_018070405.1 Micromonospora sp. D75 | reverse complement strand
GGGTAGGTGCCCTCGTACTCGACCGGGTTCTGGGTGGCCGCGACGATGAACGGGTCGGGCAGCGGACGGCGCTCGCCCTCGACCGAGACCTGCCGCTCCTCCATCACCTCCAGCAGCGCCGACTGCGTCTTCGGCGGGGTCCGGTTGATCTCGTCGGCGAGCAGCAGGTTGGTGAAGACCGGCCCCTCCCGGAACGTGAACGCGGCGGTGCGCTGGTCGAAGATCAGCGAGCCGGTGACGTCGCCGGGCATCAGGTCGGGGGTGAACTGCACCCGCTTGGCGTCCAGGTCGAGCGCGGCGGCAAGCGTCCGCACCAGCAGCGTCTTGGCCACCCCCGGTACGCCCTCCAGCAGCACGTGCCCCCGGCAGAGCAGCGCGATCACCAGCCCGGTGACCACGGCGTCCTGCCCGACGACGGCCTTGGCCACCTCGGCGCGCAGCCGGTGCAGGGCGGCGCGGGCGCCGGACGGGGCGGTGGTCGTGACGGGTCCGGTCACCGGGTGTCTCCTTCGCTCGGATGCGGGGCCAGGGTACGGGTCAGGGCGTCCAGTTCGCGGGCCAGCTCCAGCAGCTCGCGGTCCTTCTCCGGGGCGGGGCCGAAGAGCAGTTCGGCCACCCGTTCCGGGTCGGCGCCGGCACGCTCGGCGATCCGGGCGGCCACCTCGTCGTCGGGCGTGTCCGGAGGCAGGTTGAGCCGGGGCAGGAGCCGGTCCAGCGCGGCGGCGCGCAGCGTCTCGGCGACCGTGTCC
>NZ_JAGPXV010001115.1:0-749 GCF_018070405.1 Micromonospora sp. D75 | reverse complement strand
CGTCGAACACCTCACGCAGCACGAACACGGCCCGCTCGGTCGGCGTCAGCGTCTCCAGCACCAGCAGCATCGCCATCGACACGCTCTCGGCCAACGCCACGTCGTCCGCCACGTCGGGCGCGGTGAGCAGCGGCTCGGGCAGCCACGACCCGACGTACGACTCCTTGCGCCGCCCGAGCGTGCGCAGCCGGGTCAGCGCCTGGCGGGTGGTGATCCGCACCAGGTAGGCGCGCCGGTCCCGCACCTCGCCGAGGTCGACGCCGGCCCAGCGCAGCCAGGTCTCCTGCACCACGTCCTCCGCGTCGGCGGCCGAGCCGAGCATCTCGTACGCGACGGTGAAGAGCAGGTTGCGGTGCGCGAGGAAGTCCTCGGTGGCCTGGTCCGCCATGACTGGCTCCTCCGCTGTCCGGCTGCGCTCCCCACCAGACGCCGCCCGCGACCGCCGTGTGACATCGGGTCGCTGTGGTGGTCCTCACCCGCCGGCGCCGTCACGCCGGAGCGGTCCCCGGCATCTCGTGTTCGTCCGACACCACCGAAGCAGAGAGGGCGCAACCCATGCAGACCCGATTCAACCTGTTCGAGAACCCGGTCTCGGCGGCGTTCATGAAGCGTTTCGCCGGCGCGGGCCTGGCGATCCACCAGTCGACGTTGCCGCGCACCGTCCAGGAGCTGGTGTCGCTGCGGGCCAGCCAGATCAACGGCTGCGGCTGGTGCATCGACATGCACACCAAGGAGGCGGTGGCCGGGGG
>NZ_JAGPXV010001114.1:0-750 GCF_018070405.1 Micromonospora sp. D75 | reverse complement strand
GAACCGGTACGCGCGCGGGGCGACCTCCAGGTACGGGTAGGCCACGCCGTTGACGAGCGGGGTGTCCCCGTACGCCTCGGGCACCGCCGACGGGTGCGGCACGGCGGGCGCCAGCGGCGGCTCGTCCGGGTCGGCGTCTGGGTCGTGGTGCGGGTTCGGCACCGGGGCGACCCACGGGCTGGCGCCGCCGTCCGGGTCGTGGGTCCACGGGCCGTAGTCCCAGCGGCCGGTGGGGTTGCCGCCGGTGAGCCGGTACGGGTTCTGCCGGGGCTGGTAGACGTGGGGGTGCCAGAGGCTGCCCTTGGCGCCCCAGCGGTCCCGGTCCCAGGTCGGGTCCTGGGCGGCGAGTTGCGCGTCGTCGGGTACGAACGTCTTGTCCTCGATCACCAGCGGGAACTGTTCCGCGGGCAGCACGCCGTCGTCCACGAGGCGGTCCTCGGCGGGGTCGGTGAGCAGGTACAGCGCGATCTGCCCGGAGTAGACGGTGAGCCGGGACAGGCCGAGCGTGTTGTCGTGCAGCCACATCAGCCGGCCGCTCTGCTCGTTCGGGAAGTACAGCGTGGTGGCGCCCGCGCCGGGCGGCGGCATGTCCGGCACCGGGGTGACACCCACCCCGGCCGGGTACGGGGTGATCTCGCCGGCCGGGGTCACCCACTGCCACGGGTTGCCGGCGCTGATCCACCCGGTCTGCGCGCCGGACAGGTGCGGCACGGCCCGGTTCTGCGGGTACGGCGCGCAGACCGGGTGTAT
>NZ_JAGPXV010001113.1:0-762 GCF_018070405.1 Micromonospora sp. D75 | reverse complement strand
CAGTAGAAGTTGGGCTGGGCTTCGTAGCGCACGTCCAGCTCACGCTCGCCATGACCGCTCTTGCGGTCGGCGACGATGGCGGCCTTCTCGGCCGGGGTGGCCTGGGCGGCGACGGCGGGGCCGGCGATCCCACCGGCGGTGGCGACGACACCGGCAGCGGTCAGAACGGTCTTGCGCAGCAGAGTGGTAGCCATGATCAGTTGCCTCTCTGTCGGGGGTACGCGGCGATGGGGGATGCCGCGAAGAAAGATCAGGTGGCCCGGTATGTGCGTCGGGCCGGTGGCTCGCTCGGGCGGCCAGGGGGACGGCCTGCTCCGGCGGCTCGGGGATGTAACGACCCGCGCCCCGGGGTCATTCCCGGCGGGCGGTCCTGCGGCCTGCTCGATCGGCGCTGTCGGCCTGCTCGGCGGCCCGGGGATGTAACGACCGGCGTCCCGGCCTCATTCCCAGCCCGCCGGGGGCGGGGCGGGGTGGTCGGCGGGTGCGGCGCGGTCTGCCATGTACAACGCCCCGCACCCCGCCCCGATTCCAGCCCAGCCGTGGCGCCCACCACCCCGAACCCGGACAATCCACCCAGCCCCCGCCCGGCGTTGATCAAGGAGTTCGTGTCCGACAGACCACCCAGAACAGACACAAACCCCTTGATCACCACCCGAGGGCCCAACCCCCGATCGCGATCTTGCGCTTGCGGCCCTTGAGGTGCCCGATTCGCACCTTTTTCCGGGGCGTCAACTGCAAGATCCCGCAAACTCCTTGGTCGAC
>NZ_JAGPXV010000113.1:0-12146 GCF_018070405.1 Micromonospora sp. D75 | reverse complement strand
GGACGTACACGGTGGTGGTCGACCCCACCGAACGCGGCACCGGCACGACCACGCTGCGGCTGGTCACCAGCCGGGACCGCGAGGCGGCGATCACGCCCGGCGGGCCACCTGTCGTCGCCGTGGTGGACCGGCCCGGCGCGGTCATCGGCTACCGGTTCACCGCCTCAGCCGGCACGTCGGTGACGGTGAGCGCGACCGCCTCCGACCTGCCGGACCAGTGCGGCGTGCTGGCGCTGCGCGCGCCCGACGGCAGCACCGTCGGCAGCGGCTGCGTGATCAACGGGGCCGGTGAACTCGGGCCGACCGTGTTGCCGGCCTCCGGGGCGTACACCCTGATGGTGGACCCGTCGGGGGCCGCGACCGGGCAGGTCACGCTGGCGGTGCGGTGAGGCCGACCCTGGATTTCGGGGGTGCTGGGCGGGCGTGCTAACGTCTCGTCCCGTTGTCAGCGAGCGCCGCTAGCTCAACTGGCAGAGCAGCGGACTCTTAATCCGCGGGTTCGGGGTTCGAGTCCCTGGCGGCGCACCAACGATCAAGGTCCTGGCCTGGTGGTTCACACCGGGTCGGGGCCTTTTTCGCTTACGCGGGTCTCGTGTGCGTGTGGCGCGCACCGCTGGTTCTTCCCCGCAGTTGAAGGGCCAGACGTGTCCGGGCGTTAGGCGAGAGCTTCCGGAGCGCGCCGCCGCCACCACGCGGTGAAGAGGGTTACTACGTGCGTCTTGATCTCGTCCGTGATGATCTCGTGTGCGTCGCCCATGAGCGGCCTGACGGCGTGCTTGTAGGCCTCTGGGTGGTGTTCGACCGAGGGGCAGGTGAAGATGGCCAGCATCCTCAGGACGCGCAGGGTGTCTGTTCCGAGGAGGGGAAAGTGAGCCTCCAGCAGCCTCGCCAGGGCTGACCACACCTTGTCCACGACAAGGCGGATTACGGCGTCGGTCACCAGCCGGGGCACCCCCGAACCGAACCGCTGCGACAACACGCCGGTGATGAACTGCTTGGCGGTATCCGAGAGCAGGTCGACGGCCTTGTTGATCCTCTCGATCAACTGGATCAGGGCCACCAACAGGCTGCACCACGTGTGATCGGCCAAGCATCTCTTGACCTCCCTGGCGTCAGCCCTGTTCCGGACGAGGCTGTCTATGCCGGCTGAGATCTCGGGCCACGTGTTCCCCATGACCTCTCGGCCGACGGTGTCTATCCGGCCAAGGTCTGATGACGTCGATGATGGTTCAACATCGCGGGGCAACCGACCGTTGATCTTGGCTCGATCGTCGGCGGCCCACAGGTAGTCGGCGATGTCCAGGCGTGCAAGGTCGAAGTAGACCTGGCGGTTGCGGGCGTTAAAACCCAGGCGTCCGGATCCTTGGTCTGCTTGTGCCTCTTCCTTGAGTTCGCGCCGCCGGTCGTCGCGTTTCTCTGGCTGGTCGGCGGCCAGGCTCATCCATCCTTGCCAGCCGTGTTGTGAGCCCCCGCAGCCGGAGCACTCGCAGCCCGGCCGTCGGGCGTTTGCGCAGTTAGCCCTGTGGGTGTTGGTCATCATCCGCAAGTCACCGCCCGGTCTGTTGCGCTCAAAGCGACTAGCTGGTGACCCTACGTAAGATAGTTATGGGTGCCAATGGGTGTCTGAACAGGGCGGGGTGGCTCGACCCTTTCGGCCTCGACCTTCTGCGGGCGTTCTGCCTGTTGGGTGCCTATAGATCCGCTCCTTCGGCTGAGCTATGACGGATTATTGATAGACCGCTCTTCCCTCATTTGCATTCACCTGCTTCGGTTGCGCAGGCCGATGACCAAGGCTCGGGTTGGACAGATTGTGGTGCTCCGGAGCCTGCGCTGATCCCACGAGGGGACACCCTGAGAGCTCATCGTGGGTCTTTCGGATGCCACCCCAAGCGCCGACTCTGGATGGGCTGTCGACTCGGCCGCCATTGACTTGATGTGACGGCGCGGATGCGCTGTGCTGGCGGGTGGTCGTCGTCCGATCGGAGGTGATCGTGGCCGTGCAGGTGGATCCCGAGTGGTGGAGTTCGGGGCTGTGGAACGGCCGACCGATCAGCGAGTTTCTTCAGCGGCGCGACATCACTGCGGTCTTCCGCTTCCTTCACGCCCGAGGCGTGTCCTACGGCAGGATCGCCGCTCTCGTAGGCCTCTCGCCTCACCGCGCTACGGAGATCGCCAAAGGCGTCCGGCAGGTCACGGCGTACGAGGTGCTGGAACGGATCGCCGTGGGTCTTCACATTCCGCGTCCGGTCATGGGGCTCGGCCGTGCCGAGGACAGCACTATGCCGCGTGACGTCAGCATCGAGACCGTGGCCGGTGAAGCAGATCGATCGCCTGCCCGTATGGGGAGCAGCGAGGCCGGAGGTCTGGTCAGACTCCGTCTGGGACTGGACGAGGCTCTGGCGGCGTCGAGTGTCGCCCCTCGGCAGCTTGAGCTGATCGAGCAAAGCGCCGGCGAGCACCTGCGGGTCTATACCTCGGCTTCGCCGCAGACGATGCTGTCACTGCTGGCGGCCGACTGCCGAGAGGTGCAGGCGCTGTCGCTTCGGCGCCAGCCGGCGGCGGTCCAGGCCCGGTTGTCGGCGGTGGCGGCTCTGTTGGCGACGATGTGCGCTGACGCGTTGATGAGGCTCGGGGATGTCGCCGAGGCTCGACGGTGGTACGGCACAGCGATCCACGCGGCGGACGACAGCGGGGAGGCTCGGTTCCGGGTGCTCGTGCGAGCCGAGGCGGCGATGCTGCCGTACTACTTCGGGGACCCCGCCCAGACCGTCGCTCTGGCTGATGCGGCGCTTGCGGCCACGTCGGTCGCGTCGTCGTCGGGTGCCCTGGCGGCTGCGGGCCGGGCGCGTGCCCTGGCCAGAATCGGTGCCAACGAGCAGGCGCGGTCGGCCGTCGATCAGGCACGCCGGCTGTTCGACCAGGCTGGTGACGAGGACACCGACGTGGCCTTCAGGTTTCCGGCGAAGCGGCTATTGCTCTACCTCTCCGGCGCGTACACCTGGCTCGGTGACACGGTGGAGGCCTACCGGGTCCAGGAAGAGGCGGTGCGGCTCTACGGCACGGCTCCGGCCGTACCGATCGACGTGGCGCTCATCGCCCTGGACCGGTCGATGTGCCTCGCGCGGGACCGGCGGACGACCGAGGCGGCGGCGACCGCCCGCGACGCCGTCGCCAACCTGCCCGAGACTCAGCGGACGGAGATCATCCTGACTCGCGCGACCGACGTGGCCACGGCGATCCCCGAAGAGAGCCATCGCGGTGAGGTCGCCACCTTGACGGACTACGTACGGACCTGCCGCGAGCGCGCCCGTAGTCTTGGGACCACAGCCGCACTCGGTCCCTAGGAGCCCCATGTTCGTCGAGGCGCGCACCCGGCCGGTGCTCGCCGAGGTATGTCGTCTTCTCGGCTACCCCGACTCGAACGCGGCTCTGCTGCGGCACCACACCAACGCCGTCTACGCCGTCGGGGACATCGTCATCAAGATCGCCCCTGGCGACCAGGACCTGAACCGGGTGCGCGCGATGGTGACCGTGGTCGACTGGCTGGTGGACCGAGATTTCCCCACGGTCGGCCTTCACCCGGGCCTGTCCCAGCCGCTGAAGGTGGGCGGGCACGCCGTTACGGTCTGGCAGCGTCTGGACCCGGCACACGACGACCCGATCACCGTCTCCGAGCTCGGAAGCCTTCTCCGGGATCTGCATGCCCTTCCTGCGCCACCTGTGCCATTGCCCGTGCTGCGGCCGATCCATGGCATCGAGCGATCCGTGATCCGTTCGGAGATCCTGAACGGCAAGGAACAGGATCTGCTGCTGGGCCGGCTCGAGACGCTGGCCGCCGGCTGGGAGACGATGCGGTTTCCCCGTGGCACAAGCCTGATCCAGTCAGATCCGCAGATCCGCAACGCACTCCGGCGTTTCGACGGCACGCCCGTACTCGCCGACTGGGACGGCGCCGCCCTCGGGCCTCGCGAGTGGGACATTGCCACGGTCGCTGTCCACTGCCGCCGGTTCGATCCTCCCGGTCTCGAGGCGTTCGCCGGCTTCACCGCCGCCTATGGCTGGGATGCCACATGCTGGCCGGGGTTCGAGGAGCTGTGCCAGCTTCGCGAACTACAGATGATCGCCACCAACGCCCGCAAGTCCCGTCCCGGGACCGACGCCGCCGACGAGGTGCACCACCGGATTGCAGGACTTGTCCACGGCGGGCCGGAGCTCCGCCGCTGGCACATCCTCTGAGATGAGTCTCGTAGGGACGGGGTAGTACCACCTGTCCTCCTCATATCGACCGAGGTCGACCACAAGGAGGCCCACCGTGGCCCACCACGCTGGGTCTGTCTCGGGCCCGTGCCTCCCGCGATCGTGGACGTCAGGAACACGTCGGCGGAACGGTCCAGGACCATCCTGATCCCGTGGCGCCGGCGGGTCAGCGGCAATCGCCAGGGAGAACCAGATGGACGTGTCGATCGGCGACGGGTCGGAATGCGACCCGACGCACCGGCAAGTGCTCGCGCCGGACACTCCGCCGACCGTACGGGTGAATCCCCGCCTGCGTACCGCCATGAGGGCTGCGCGGGTGGGTGATCGGCGGTCTGCTCCCAGCCGCCGTGGTGCGGTGGCGGGCTCGCCCTTCCCCCGGCGGGCCCGCCGCTCATCGTCCCTGGTGGGGGTGGCGGCATGACGGTGTACGTCTCGCGTAACGCCATAGCCAGCCAGGCGCGGCGCCCCGAGCCTAGGTGGACGGCCTCGCCGGGGCAGGTGTGGCCCGCTGATCCGCCGCTGCTCACCTTCGTGTGGCGTCGGCTGTTCGAGCAGCAGGCCCGCGAGGGCGGTCGCCGGTGACCGGGCCGCAGCGTCGTCCTGCGGTGAACCGGCTCGTACCCGCCGAGGTGGAACATCTGCCGATGCGCCCGCTGTGGCTGTGCCGCCGATGCGGGCAGCCGTGGCCCTGCGGCGCAGCGAAGATCGCGCTCCTGGCCGAGTACCGAGAAGTGCCGGTGAGCCTGTTCCTCTACCTGGCCGGCTGCCTGCACGACGCGATCGACGACCTGCACCGGCTCAACCCGAGCGTCACGGGCAGCGCCGCAGACATGTTCGACCGGTTCCTCGGCTGGCCGGCCCGCCACGCTCCCGCCTATCGGGTCAGCACCACCACGGCCAGCATCGACGAGGAGGCCACCTCGTGAACGGCCTCGGCCTCATCAACGCCACCGGCCAACCGGCGGTCTCCGGCAGCTTCCACACCCTGGTCGTGCAGCCGACGAGCTTCTACAGCCTCGACTGCACCTACTGCTACACACCCATAGGGCTCTTCCGGAGCCTGCTGGCCCCTTCGAGAAGCTCCGGCGCGCGGGAATGGTGCGTCACGAGATCCAGACCAACGGCACTCTGATCAACCGCCAGTTGTGCGAGCTGTTCACCACCTACGGGTTCGAGGTCGGGGTCAGCATCGACGGACCGGGCGCGTTGAACCGTAACCGCCTCGACCGGGCCGGCAACCCGACGGACGCCCGAACCCTGCGCGGCATGCAGACCTTGGCCGAAGCGGGGCTGCCGTGCTCGGTGATCTGTGTGGTCACCCCGGAAACCATCGACCACGCGGAAGCTCTCGTCGGCTTCTTCACTGGCCTGCCCGGCTGCGAGTCGGTCGGCTTCAACATCGAAGAGCAGGAGGAGCACCATGACCGACGCTCTCGCGGTCCTCGTCAACGCCGCACCCGAGCAACTCGCCCGCCTCGGCGTCGACCCGCAGCGGCCGGTAGCGTCGATCGACGCGGGGAAGTTCGACAACCGCCCCACCTGGGCCAACAAGGGTAGGTTCGACAGTCGACCCGGCTGGGACAACTGGAACAAGAAGAAGTAGCCCCCGCCATGGGGCGCGCGGGGTGGCGTGCCCACCCCGCGCCCACACAGGTTGAGGACACATGCGCACCACCACGATCGGCGACGTGAAGGTCCTGCTGCCGGACCTCGAACCGGACGACCTCGACACCACGACGGACCTGGTGAACGGCCTCACCGAGGCCCTCGTCGAGGGCTCGGCGTGGCGCGGCTCGCACCTTGAGGACGCCAGTATCCGCAGCAGCCTGATCACCGGTGTGGACCTGAGCGAGAGCACCTGGGAAGCCGGCAGCCTCTACGGCTGCGAGATCACCCGCACCGACTTCTCCGGCACGACCCTGACCGGTATCACCATCGAACGGTGTGCCATCACCGGCTCCCGGTTCACCGGCACCAGACTCACCGACGTACGCCTCAAGGACGTCCTGTTCGACGGCTGCCGCTTTGACTACGCCACCCTCCAGCGCGTCGCCGCCGCCGGCTCGGTCGCCTTCACCGACTGCACTCTCACGAACGGCGCGTGGTCGTCCTGCCGACTACCGCGCACCGCACTGCGGTCATGTGACCTTGCCGGACTGGAACTGGATTCCTGTCACCTCGACGGTGCCGATCTGCGGGGCAGTCGCCTTCACGGGCTGAAGACGGCGCTGGACAACCTGCGTGGCGTCACCCTCGGCGAGGACCAGCTTCCTGACCTCACCCGGCTGACCGTCGCTGCCCTCAACCTCGCCGTCCGCAAAGACTGATGACGAAGGCCATGGTCCGGCGACTCCGTACCGGGGTCATTTCGTCGTGCCCGCTCGGACGCAGATGCCTGGCCGACCCCGGACCCATCGACGGCCGGGCGGGACGGATCATATTCTGACCCGTCGAAGGAGGCCGTCGTGTCCGCCACCCGGAGCGTGCTCACCCCGGCTACCTCGGCCGGTCCGGTCGGGCTGCGCCCCCGCACCTGGACCGCGCTGATCGTGCTCGGCCTCGTCGGGCAGATGGCCTGGACCATCGAGAACATCTACCTGAACCTGTTCGTGTACGACACGATCACCGACGACCCCAACGCGATCGCCACGATGGTCGCCGCCAGCGCCGTGACCGCCACTGTCGCCACCCTGCTGCTCGGGGCCCTCTCCGACCGGACCGGGCGGCGCCGGTCGTTCATCGCGGGCGGCTACCTGCTGTGGGGCGTCTCCACCGCCGCCTTCGGCTTCCTGACAGTGGGTTTCGTGGAGGACATCGCGCCCGTCGCGAACGTCGTGCTGGTCACGGCGATCGCGGTCATCACCCTCGACTGCCTGATGTCCTTCCTCGGCTCGGGCGCAAACGACGCGGCGTTCCAGGCGTGGGTCACCGACGTGACCGAGCCGGCGAACCGTGGCCGGGTCGAGTCGGTGCTCGCCATCATGCCGCTGGTCTCGATGCTGGTGATCTTCGGCGGGTTCGACGGGCTGGCCCGCGCCGGGAACTGGCGGCTGTTCTTCGTGGTCATCGGCGCGATCATGGCCGTGGCCGGTCTGCTGGCCTGGTTCCTGGTCGAGGACAGCCCGTCACTCGTCCGGCACGAGGGCGGCTACCTGCGCGCCGTCGTCCACGGTTTGCGCCCGGCCGCCGTCCGGGCCAACCCGGGGCTCTACCTCGCCCTGGCGGCCTGGTCGATCTGGGGGATCTCCACGCAGGTGTTCCTGCCGTATCTGATCATCTACCTGCAGCGGTACCTGCGGATCGAGGGGTACGCGATCGTCCTGGCCGTCGTCCTCGTCACGGCGTCGGCGGTCAGCGTGGTCGGCGGGCGGCTCATCGACCGCGTCGGCAAGGTGCGCTTCCTCCTGCCGGCGGTAGTGGTGTACGGCGCCGGCCTGGCGCTGATGTTCTTCGCCCGCGGCATGGTTCCCGTGATCGCCGCCGGGGTCGTGATGATGTCGGGCTTCATGCTCGTCCTCGCCCCGATCGGCGCCATCGTGCGCGACTACTCGCCACCGGATCGGGCCGGCCATGTCCAGGGGCTGCGGATGGTCTTCGCCATCCTCGTTCCGATGCTCGTCGGCCCGTACCTCGGCGCTGCCGTGATCACCGGCGCCGGCGAGGTCTACGAGGATCTCGGCGTGGTGAAGCAGGTTCCGACGCCGGGCATCTTCCTCATGGCGCTCGCAGTGCTGGTCCTCATCGCGGTGCCGGCCGTGGCGCTGCGGCGGCGGGAGCGGGAGGCCCGGGCATGACGCTGCTGACCCCGTGGGGCTCCACGCTCGACCCGGAGCGGGTCCTGCCCGAGTACCCCCGCCCGCAGTTCGCCCGGGACAGCTATCTCAACCTCAACGGCCGGTGGGAGTACGCGATCACCGGTTCGGCCACCGAGCCGGAACGCTACGACGGCGAAATCCTCGTGCCGTTCTCCCCGGAGTCCACGCTCTCCGGCGTCGGGCGGCAGCTCCAGCCGGGCGAGACGCTCTGGTACCGCCGACCGCTGACCCTCCCGGTGGGCTTCCACGCGGCCGGCTCGCGCCTGCTGCTGCACTTCGGCGCGGTCGACCAGACCTGCCAGGTCTACCTGAACGATGTCCCGGTCGGCGACCACACCGGCGGGTATCTGCCGTTCACCTGCGACATCACCGACGCGCTCCGCGAGGACGCCAACGTCCTGGTCGTGGCGGTCCAGGACGACAGCGACACCGGCCACCACTCCCGGGGCAAGCAGCGGCTGCGCCGCGGCGGCATCTGGTACACCGCCCAGTCCGGGATCTGGCAGACGGTGTGGGCCGAGAGCGTGCCCGCCGTACACCTGCGGCACCTCACCCTGACCCCGCTCCTCGACGAGCGGTGCGTCGAGGTGACGGTGCACGCGACGGCGGATGCCGGCGACGCCGGCATCCGGATCCTGGCCGACGGGGTCGCGGTGGCCGAGGCCACCGCACCCGTCGGCGTGGCCGTTCGCATCCCGATCCCCGAGGTACGGCAGTGGAGCCCCGAGGATCCGTTCCTCTACGACGTGACCGCCGAGTTGGGCGCGGACCGGGTACGCAGCTACTTCGGCATGCGTTCGTTCGGTGTCGGACCGGACGGGGACGGCGTGCCCCGGCTGCTGCTCAACGGGCGGCCGTACTTCCACGCCGGCATCCTCGATCAGGGCTACTGGTCGGACGGCATGTACACGGCGCCCTCCGACGAGGCGATGATCGCCGACATCGCCACCATGAAGCGGCTCGGGTTCACCATGCTGCGCAAGCACATCAAGATCGAGCCGCTGCGCTGGTATCACCACTGCGACCGGCTGGGGATGCTGGTCTGGCAGGACATGGTCAACGGCGGCAGCGGTTACCACCCGCTGGTCGTCACCGCGCCGGCGGTGACGCCGCTGCGGCTGCCCGACCGGGGCCGGTGGCGGCGCTGGTTCGGCCGTGCCGACGCCGGTGGACGGGACCGGTTCCGGGCCGAGCTGCGCGACACCGTCGAGCACCTGCGCAACGTGGTGAGCCTCGCCGTGTGGGTGCCCTTCAACGAGGGCTGGGGGCAGTTCGACGCGGCCCGGATCGCCCGCGAGGTCGCCGAACTCGACAGCACCCGTACTGTCGACCACGCCAGCGGCTGGCACGACCAGGGCGGCGGCGACCTGCGCAGCCTGCACGTCTACTTCCGCCGCTTCCGGGTGCCGCGGCGACGCGGCGACCGCCGGGTGCTGGTGCTGTCCGAGTACGGCGGCTACAACCTGCGCGTCGACGGGCACGCCTTCAGCCGCAAGGATTTCGGTTACCGGCGGTACCGGAGCGCCGAGGACCTGGCGGAGGCGTTCACGCGGCTGCACACCGAGCAGATCGTGCCCGCGATCCGGGCCGGTCTGAGCGCGACCGTCTACACCCAGCTGTCCGACGTGGAGGACGAGCTGAACGGTCTGCTCACGTACGACCGGCGCGTGGTCAAGCTTCCCGAGGACGTGGTCCGGCAGGTCAACGAGCGGCTGCGTCACCAGCGGTTCTGAGCTTCCTCCGCCCAGCCGACCAGGCCGTCCAGAGCCACCCGCTCGCCGTCGTCCGCCTGGGCCCAGCCGGAGAAGTGCCCGAAGCACTGGTGGGTCTCGCTGGCCACGACGCCGAGGTTGGTGCGGGAGACCTTCTCGTGGAACGGGTGGAACTCCACCTCGACGCGATCACCGCTGATCCGCCACGGCCGCAGCCAGTCGCGGCGGTCGTAGCTCCAGCGCAGTTCGGCGCCGAGCTTGTGCAGCCGGCCGCCGGTGAACAGAGCGTTCTCGGTCGAGCCGGTGCCGTCGGTCCACTTGCCGCCGAGCTGGATCGACACGTCCGGTCCGCTGCCCGCGGCCCAGTTCCACGTGATCGCGTACGGCCACTTGCCCCGGCCGTGGTCGAGCACGGCGAACGAGTCCCGCTCGTCCACGACGTGCGTCGTGCCGTCGACCCGTAGCGAGCCGTGCACCGGACGCCCGACGTCCTTGACCGTGTACTGGAGCCGGCGTTTGCTCCACGGGACCACGACACCGAGCGACTCGTGGCCGGGCGGGAGCGGCACCACGAGGTCGATCTGGATGCCCGGCGCGGTGGCACGGATCGTGCTGCCCTCGGTGGTCTGGTCGATGTCGATCGACAGGCCGCCTCCGCGTGCGCACACGGCGCCCGCGCCGCTGACCGGCGGCATGACGACGCCACGGGCGAACGGGACCACGACGTCCTTGCCGGTCTCGACCTTCGTGGCGCGGTCGAGCACGTAGACGCCGTGCACCCCGGCGTAGTCCAGCGACGACGCGACGAGGCCGACGATGTGGGTCGGCGTCACGATCCCCCAGTACTCCCAGCGCTTGGCTCTACCCCAGCCGCGCAGGTTCGCCCGGTGCAGCGGCCGGCGGGTCCAGCCGACCGCGGCGGGGTTGAGCCGCCCGTCCGGAAGGCACAGGTCGACCGGCTCGATGATCTCCTTCTCGTGCGTCATCGGGGGAGCGTAGCGACCGCCTCAGTAGTCGATGTTGATGGCGGCGACCTGGCGGCTGCCGTTGAACACGATCGCCGGTCCGGCGAAGCGGGAGCTGGCGTACGTCAGCGCCGTCTTGTGGCCCGGACTGTTGAACCACGCCTCGATCATCTGCTCCGGCGAGGAGTTGCCCGACGAGGCGAACAGCACCTCGTGCCCGCAGTGCTGCAGGCCGCTCGCGTTCAGGTTCTTACGTACGCAGGACTCCGCCTCCCGGTGTTGCGCCGCGCCCAGCTTGACCTCGGTCAGCCCGAGCGCGCGACGCCGCTCGTTGAGCAGCACCAGCAGCCGCCGTTCCGCTGCTGACAAGCCGTTGGACGTGGCGGTGGACTTGACCGGCGACGGGGTCGGCTTTGGCGACTTGCTGGGCTTCGCCGCCCTGCTCGGGGTGGGGCTCGGGAGGGCGGCGGTCGGGGAGGGTGTGAGTGCGGGTGCGGTCGTCTCGGGCGCGGGCTGAACAGCAGTCGCGGCCGCGGGCCGCCGGTCGGGCCCGTCCGGGTAGTTGGCAAGGATCAGACCACCCCCGCCGAGCACGGCGACGGCCGCGGCGACGCCGACCAGGGTCTTGGACAACGAGAGCCCGGACCGCGCTCCGGCCGCCACGGCGTGCGTACCGGCCGGGGCGACGGGCGACACGGAGGCGACGGGGTGCAGCTTCTGCGTGACGTCCGAGGCGAGTGCGGCCGGGGGCGGCGTGAGCGCCAGGCCGGCGAGCAGCCGTTCGGCGGGCACCAGGTCGTTCGTCGCGTCCGGGCAGTGCGCGCAGTCCCGGAGATGCCGCGCGAACCGCTTGCGCCACAGCGGCGCCGGCTGACCGTTCCAGCCCGACGCGGTGTCGCGCAGGCCGGCGCAGCCGGGCCGCGCGGTGAGGGCTCGCACCACCAGCCGGGCGGTGTCCAGTTGCGCCTTCATCCGGGACACCCGCACGGTCACGTGATGTGGCTCCAGGCGCAGGGCGTCGACCAGGTCGGCGCGGGTGAGGTGACCGGCCTCGACCAGCCACCACAGGGACAGCAGGTGGCGGTGGTCGTCGTCCAGCCAGCGCGTGGCCAGCACGACCTCGCGGCGCTGGTCGGCGAGGCGGAGCTGGGTCAGGGTCAGGTCCTCGAAGTCCGCGCGCGGGTCGATCACGTTGTCGATGTCCTCCGGCGGCGCCGGTGTGGTGGGCCGGCGCCGCGTGTGGGTGCGGATCTCGTTCATGGTGACGGCGACCAGCCACGACCGGAACAGCCGCGGCTCGCGGACGCCCGGCAGGCCGCGTACGACGCTCAGCATCGTGTTCTGCACCACGTCGTCGACGTCGGCCGACCGGTTCAGCGCCCGGCCCACGATGTTGT
>NZ_JAGPXV010001112.1:0-763 GCF_018070405.1 Micromonospora sp. D75 | reverse complement strand
CCCCTCCTCACGCGCCGCGGAGCCGGTAACCGACCCCGCGCACGGTCTCCACCAGCGTCGCGTCGCCGAGCTTGCCGCGCAGCGACCCGACGTGCACCTCCACGGTGTGCCGGTCGGCCCAGGTGGTGCCCCACACGTCGAGCAGGATCCGCTCGCGCGGCACCGCCACCCCCGGCTGGCGGGCCAGCGAGAGCAGGATGTCGAACTCCTTGCGGGTGAGCGACACGTCCCGGCCGTCCACGCTCACCGTCCGGCCGCCGACGTCGATGCGCACCGGCCCGGCCTCGATGAGGTGACGCTCCGGGACGGTGTGCGCGGCGCGGCGCAGCACCGCCTCGATGCGCGCCTGCAACTCCACCATCGAGAACGGCTTGACCACGTAGTCGTCGGCGCCCAGCCGCAGGCCCAGCACCCGGTCGCGTTCCTCGCCACGGGCGGTCACCGCGATGATGCCGAGCTGGCTGCTGCGGCGGCGCAGCTCGCGGCACACCTCGGTGCCGTCGCCGTCGGGCAGCGTCAGGTCGAGCAGCACCAGGTCGCAGGGGGCGGCGGAGAGCGCCGCGGCGACTGTGGCGGCGTGTTCCACCTGGTAGCCGCGCCGGGTCAGCGCGGACGACAGCGCGGCGGCGACCCGACGGTCGTCCTCGACCAGGAGGATCCGCACCCGTTCCTCCCTCCGCTCGACGTGTGCCCTGCGAATGGTGGCAGACGCGCCGCCGGGACGCGAGGCCGCTCTAGGCTGCTGGCGTGATCTACAAGATTC
>NZ_JAGPXV010001111.1:0-765 GCF_018070405.1 Micromonospora sp. D75 | reverse complement strand
GCGTGGTGCGGCCGATCAGGTAGCAGGTCAGGTCGCCGATGAAGACGCCGGCCGCGCCGACAGCGATGGTGACCGGCAGGCTGAGCCCGCCGTAGACGGTCAGCGCCCCACTCGTGATCATGACGAGCTGGGTCGGCACCACCGGGACGAAGGCGTCGGCGATCAGCAGGGTCAGCAGCAGCGCGTACGCCCACATGGGCGACGCGACGTCAGAGATGAGCTCGGCCACGACCGCCACCTCGCCGGAGTTCTCCGTTCGACCGGATCGAGGGTGACGCCATGTCCGGCGTCACCACCACCGGCCCCACCTGGCGGTGACCAGCGACACCGACGGGCCGTAGGTGTGGAACGAGCCGACCCGGCCGGAAGTGACGGATGGGCGGGGCCGCGGAGCGGGGCGGCGGATCGACGGATCGCGGCGTACCGTTGGCGGGACGCGGCACCGGAGCCGTCGGGTCCCCCGTTCCCGATGTCCGGGCCGCCGCGGGTCGCCGGCAGGTCCCGTGTCGGCGACCCGCACCCTCTCTCCGAAATCCAGGTGCGCCGGTGCCGTCCGCGCGTCTACGGTCGGGGCATGCGCAGCGCGGTAGTGACCACGACGCCGGGTGTTCCCGGCGCGCCGCACTGACGTTTCCGTCGACGAGGCCCCGGGGCGATCCGCTCCGGGGCTTCGCGGCGTTCCGGTCCTGCTCGCCTCCGGGTCGTACCCGATCAAGGAGAGCGACATGATCGACCACCGCAGGCTCGGCCGGGACCTGGAGCTGT
>NZ_JAGPXV010001110.1:0-767 GCF_018070405.1 Micromonospora sp. D75 | reverse complement strand
GAGGCCGCCGACGGGGAGGCGTACGCCGAGACGCTGCGCGCCCTGCCCGACGACAAGCGGGTACGTGCCCTGCGCGACCTGGTGCTGGCGCACGTGGCGGTCGTCCTCGGCCACGGCGACCCGGCCGGCATCGAGCCGACCCGCGCGTTCCGGGAACTCGGCTTCGACTCGCTGACCGCCGTGGAGCTGCGCAACCGGCTCGGCGCGGCCACCGGGCTGCGGCTGCCAGCGACGCTGGTCTTCGACAACCCGACGCCCGAGGCGCTCGCCGTCCACCTGGCCGGGCAGTTCGCCCCGGTGAGCCCGGCCGGCGAGCCGTCGGCGGCGGGCCGGGAACTCGACCGGCTGGAGGCGGCGCTCGTCGGGCTGGACCCGGCCGACGACGAGTTCCGCCGGATCACCGACCGGCTGCACGGCCTGCTGGGCCGGCTGACCGAGCGGCAGGCGGACGCGGACGGCGACGACGACCTGGAGTCGGCCACCGCCGAGAACATCTTCGACCTGATCGACCGCGAGCTGGAGACGTCGTGACCACCAGCCGCAACGACATCGGCATGCCGAGTGAGGTAGGTCCACGGTGAGCAACGAGGACGAGAGGTACGTCGAGTACCTGAAGCGTACGACCTCGGAGCTGCGGCGTACCCGGCGTCGGCTGCGCGAGCTGGAGAGCCGGGACTCCGAGCCCATCGCCATCGTGGCGATGAGCTGCCGCTACCCGGGCGGCGTCGACGGCCCCGAGGCGCTGTGGCAGCTCGTGCACGACGGCG
>NZ_JAGPXV010001109.1:0-768 GCF_018070405.1 Micromonospora sp. D75 | reverse complement strand
GGTCACCGGGCCGGTGACCTGGCCGTCCGGGGCGCAGAGCACCTGCACCCGGCCGGTGCGCAGGTCGCCCCAGGTGTCCGGCACGAACCGGTAGAAGCAGCCGTCCGACTCGTCCTCGGTCAGGTAGACCACCCGCCGCCGCGGGTCGCAGGCCGCCGCCTCGTGCTTGAAGCGGCCCATCCGGGTCCGCTCCTCGCCGGCCCGGCCGCCCTCCGGCCAGGTCTCGAAGACCCGGCCCAGCGGCACCTCCTCGCAGGACAGCCACGTCCCCCACGGGGTCGGCCCACCGGCGCAGTTGACGTTCGTGCCGCCGAGGATCCGGTACGCGGCGGCGATCGCGCCGTCGGCGGCGAACCGCACCGCCGACGCGCCGCCGACGAGCGGCACCTCCGAGTTGGAGACGTAGATCCAGCCGTCGCCGGACGGGAAGCAGGCGCCGCCGTCCGGCGCCGGGTGCCAGGTGTACGAGGTGCCGGCGACCCGCTGCCCGGAACGCGCGATCACCCGGCTGGTGAAGCCGGCCGGCAACTGGAGACCGTTGACGTCGGCGGACAGCAGTTCGCCGTACGGGCCGGGGCCGGGCTGGGCGGGCTGGGCCGGTGCGGCCGCGGCGGCCCAGAGACCACCGGCGAAAGCGGCGGCGCCGCCGACGGCTGTGGCACGCAGGACGGTACGACGATCCATCGGGGGTTACCTCCCGGAGGCGGTGGGTGTCCCGTCGACGGTAGGACGGAAATGCATCGACAACTGCCACTATAAGGTGAACGC
>NZ_JAGPXV010001108.1:0-783 GCF_018070405.1 Micromonospora sp. D75 | reverse complement strand
CCACCGTCTCGCTCGGCGTGCTGGTGGAGGGACCGGCGGGCTCGGGCAAGTCAGCGCTCGTGCGCGCCGTCGCGGCCCGGGTCGGCGCGGGTCTGCGCCCGCTCTGGGCGCCGGAGCTGGCCGCGCTCACGAACGACGCGGCGGCCCGCAGGCTCCGCGAGGCGGCGTCGGCGGTACGCGCCGGCGGACCGGCCGTGCTGCTGGTCACCGACGTGGAGGCGATCGCCCCGGCCGACGAGCCGGGTCCGCTGGCCACCGTGTTCCGCCAGGTGGTCGCCGAGGCGCTGCGGGCCGGCGTGGCGGTGGTCTGCACCAGCGGGCGACCGGAGGCGGTGGACCCGGGGCTGCGCGGCCCGGATCTGCTGGCGCTGCGGATCACCGTGCCGCTGCCCGACGCGGCGCTGCGCCGGGAACAGCTGACAGTGCTCACCCGGCAGGTGCCGCTGGCCGGCGACGTACGGCTGGACGAGGTGGCCGGCCGTACCCCCGGGTTCGTCGCGGCGGACCTGGCGGCGCTCGTCCGCGAGGCCGGGGTACGCGCGGCGCTGCGGCAGAAGACGGCGGAGACGCCGACGGTGGCGATGACGGACTTCACCGAGGCGCTGGAGGTGGTCCGGCCGACGACGATGTCCGCGTCCACGCTGGAGCTGGCGTCGGTGACGCTCGACGACGTGGGCGGACTGCACGACGTCAAGCAGACGCTCACCGAGTCGGTGCTCTGGCCGCTCACCTACCCGGACACGTTCGCCCGGCTGGGCGTGACGCCGCCGCGCGGGGTGCTGC
>NZ_JAGPXV010001107.1:0-786 GCF_018070405.1 Micromonospora sp. D75 | reverse complement strand
GGACGCGGTCAGCCACCGCGGCAAGGCGCTGCGGGAGCTGGCCAAGCTGGTCGCGAAGGTGCTCCCGCCCGCCACCTGAGATCAGCCCAGCGGGCCGATCTCCCGTTCGATCGCCGCGCGCAGCTCCGGGCCGCGTCCCACGTCGCGCGCCGCCTCCCTCAGCGGCGCGAGGCACACGTCCGGTCCCGGCTCGCCGATCGTGCGGCCGCGCACGTCGAGCGCCGCCCGCCCGGCCGGTGACGGCGTCAGCGGGGCGCGGAGCTGGAGCCCGCGTACGGCCGCCAGCAGCTCCACCGCGAGCAGGCTGGTCAGGTTGTCCAGCACGGTGCGCAGCTTCTTGGTGGCCGCCCAGCCCATCGAGACGTGGTCCTCCTGCATGCCGCTGGTCGGCAGCGAGTCGACCGAGGCGGGCGCGGCGAGCCGGCGGTTCTCCGCCACGATCCCGGCGGCGGTGTACTGGGCGATCATCAGCCCGGAGTTCACCCCGGCGTCGGGGGACAGGAACGCGGGCAGCTCCCGGGAGCGGGTGACGTCCAGCAGCCGGTCCACCCGGCGTTCGGCGATCGCGCCCACCTCGGCGGCGGCGATGGCCAGGTAGTCGGCGGCGAAGCCGAGCGGCGCGCCGTGGAAGTTGCCGGTCGACTCGACCCGCCCGTCCGGCAGCACCACCGGGTTGTCCACCACGGACAGCAGTTCCCGGCCCGCGACCACCTCGACGAAGTCGAGCGTGTCCCGGGCCGCGCCGGCGACCTGCGGGGCGCAGCGCATGGAGTACGCGTCCTGCAC
>NZ_JAGPXV010001106.1:0-787 GCF_018070405.1 Micromonospora sp. D75 | reverse complement strand
GGGCCGGCCGACCCCGGGGAGCTGGCCGTCCGGGTCCGGCACCGGTTCGCCGCCGAGGCGACGCCGGTCACCCCGGCGGCGATCGTCTCGGCCGTACGCGCCGAACCGGCGACCGCGGTGCTCGGCGACACCATGTTGCTGCGGATCGCCGACCGGGTCCACGACGACCTGATCGGCGCCGGTCCGCTCGCGCCGCTGCTCGCCGACCCGCAGGTCACCGACGTGCTGGTGAACGGGGTACGGGTCTGGGTCGACAGGGGGCAGGGGCTGCGTCAGGTGGCGGTGCCGCTGGGCACGCTCGACGACGTGCGCCGGTTGGCGCAGCGCCTCACCGCCGCTGCCGGACGCAGGCTGGACGACGCCGCGCCGTACGCCGACGCGCGGCTGCCCGACGGCACCCGGTTGCACGCCGTGCTGCCGCCGGTGGCGACCGACGGGCCGTACCTGTCGCTGCGTACCTTCCGGCAGCGGCCGTTCACCCTCGACGAGCTGGTGGATCGGGGCACGGTTGCCCGGCCGGTCGCGCCGCTGCTCGCCGCAGTGGTGGCCGGCCGCCTCGCGTACCTGGTCAGCGGCGGCACCGGCTCCGGCAAGACGACGCTGCTCAACACGCTGCTCGGGCTGGTGCCCGGCACCGAGCGGATCGTGCTGGTGGAGGACGCCGCCGAGCTGCGGCCGGTGCACCCGCACGTGATCGGGTTGCAGGCGCGCACCGCGAACGTCGAGGGCGCCGGGGCGGTAGGGCTCGGTGACCTGGTCCGGCAGGCACTGCGGATGCGGCCGGTCC
>NZ_JAGPXV010000112.1:0-12160 GCF_018070405.1 Micromonospora sp. D75 | reverse complement strand
GCAGCGGGACGCGGTCACCCTGGTCGCGGTGACCAAGACGTACCCGGCGTCGGACGTGGTGGCGCTGGCCGCGCTGGGCGTGACCGACGTCGGGGAGAACCGCGACCAGGAGGCGGCGCCGAAGGCGGAGGCGGTGGCCGACGCCGGCGCCGCGCCGCGCTGGCACTTCATCGGCCAGTTGCAGCGCAACAAGGCCCGGTCGGTGGTCCGGTACGCCGACGTGGTCCAGTCGGTGGACAGCGTCCGGCTGGCCGCCGCGCTGGACGCCGCCGCGGGCGCGGTCCGGGACCGGCCGCTGGACGTGCTGGTGCAGGTGAGCATCGACGGCGACCCGGCCCGGGGCGGGGCACTGCCGGGCGCCGCCGATCCGCAGCGCGGGCTCGACCCGGTCGCTGCGGCGGTGGCCGGCGCGGACGGCCTGCGGCTGGCCGGCCTGATGGCGGTGGCGCCGCTGGGCTGGGAGCCGGACCGGGCGTTCGCCCGGCTGGCCGAGGTGGCGGCGGCGCTACGGGCCGACCATCCGGGCGCCACGGAGCTGTCGGCGGGGATGAGCGGCGACCTGGAAAGCGCGATCGGGCACGGCGCGACACATGTCCGTGTCGGCAGCGCGTTGCTCGGAATGCGCCCTGCGCTGCGGTAGCCTCACCACGACGGAAGCAAATTACATCAGTGTTGTTCAGGACGGCGTCCCCGTAGCCGGGGGCCGTGACGGGCGGACCGCGAACCGCACGTCAGGGGATTGCCGATCCGGTCCGGTGGGCATGATCGTCCACTCGTGATCAAGCGACACGGCACGGGGGCGCGTGCCGCACGGCGGACGGAAGGGCGCGGGGATGGGTGCACTGCGCAAGGCGGGGGTCTGGCTCGGTCTGGTCGAGGAGGACGACGAGCGGGCGTACGAGGACGGTGGCTACGACAAGGGTGGCTACCGGGACTCGTCGCGCTACCGGTCGAGCCGGTACGCCGAGGAGTTCGCCGACGAGGACGACGACGAGGCCGACGAGCCGCCGGCGACGCGGTCCCGCCTCAGCGACCGGGGCCGGCTGTCCGAGCGCGCCTCCAGCCGGTCGGTCGACACCGACCGGGGCGACGTGGAGCGCCCGGAGCGGGTCGAGCGCTCCAGCGTCCGGTCGATCACCCGGTCCTCCGCCGGCGATACCTCGGGCGCCCTGACCTATCACACGCGGGACAATCTCGCGCTCGCGCCGCAGGCCCAGCCGCGCGAGCGGGAGCGGGTGGCGCCGGAGGACGAGCAGCGCTACCAGATCACCACGCTGCACCCGACCACCTACCGCGAGGCGCGGACCATCGGCGAGCACTTCCGGGACGGCGTACCGGTGATCATCAATCTCACCGAGATGGACGAGGCGGACGCCCGCCGCCTTGTCGACTTCGCCGCCGGGCTCGCGTTCGGCCTGCGCGGTACGATCGAGCGCGTGACCAACCGGGTGTTCCTGCTCTCACCGGCCAACGTCCAGGTCACCGCGGAGGACAAGGCCAAGATCGCTGAGGGCGGCTTCTTCAGCCTGAGCTGACCCACATGACCGAGGGACGTCGCCTGCCGTGTTGTCGATCCTGTTCCAGGTGCTCTACCTGCTGCTGTACATCTTCCTAATTGTCCTTTTGGCGCGATTTGTTATGGGGGCGGTGCTGGCCTATGGTCGCCGCTGGCAACCGGGCCGGGGAGCGTCGGCGGGACTGGAAGTCGTGTGGAGCGTCACTGATCCGCCCCTGCGAGCGTTGAGGCGTGTGATCCCGCCACTGCGAATTGGTACCGTGAGCATCGACCTGGCCTCCCTTGTGCTCCTGGTTATCCTGTTCGTGCTGATGGAGTTCGTGTTTAGGCGCCTGATCTTCGCGTTTGCCTGACCAGAGCGCTTTCGCGGCCGCAACTGACCCGAGGAGTTTCGATGCCGCTGACCCCGGCCGACGTTCACAACGTCGCCTTCAAAAAGCCGCCGATCGGCAAGCGGGGGTATGACGAGGAGGAGGTCGACGCCTTCCTGGACGAGGTCGAGCGCGAGCTGGCCCGTCTGATCGAGGAGAACAACGAGCTGCGCGCCCAGGTGGAGCGCGGCGGTCGGGGTGGCGCTCCCGCCGGCCCCGGCGGTGACGCCCGCCTCGCGGCGGAGCTCAACGACGTCAAGGCCCAGCTCGACCGGGTGCAGCGCGACAAGGCGGCCGCCGAGCAGGCGGCCCGCGCGATGCAGGCCGAGCTGGAGCAGGTCCGCACGCAGGGCGGCCCGGCCGGGGTGACCGGGGACGGCGAGCAGCAGGCGCTGCGGGTGCTCATGATGGCCCAGCGCACCGCCGACGACCACGTCTCCGACGCCCGTCGCGAGGCCGACCAGCTGCTCTCCGAGGCCCGTTCGAAGGCCGAGGAGGTCACCCGGGAGGCGCGCGCCAAGGCCGACGCCCTGGAGCGGGACGCCCGCCAGCGGCACCAGGAGGCCATGGGCGGCCTGGACGCCAAGCGCACCGCGCTGCAGAAGCACATCGAGGAGCTCAAGCAGTTCGAGCGCGAGTACCGCACCCGGCTCAAGGCGTACCTGGAGAGCCAGCTGCGTGACCTCGACGGTCGCGGCCAGGGCCTCGAGGTGGAGATGAACCGCGCCGAGGGCACCCGTGCCGCCGGCAGCAACGGTCTCGCCGCGGCCGGCCTCGCCGGCTCCTACGGCGGTGGCCGCGGCGCCGGCTCGCTCGAGTCCGGCCGCTGATCCCGCGTCGGTGGCCGTCCCCGTGACGGCCCCCGACCGCCCCGACCGACACGACGCGGCCGGGGGTGAGCCGTGGTAGCCGCCAGCATCCTGCTCATCGTCGTCGCGGTCGTGCTGCTGGTCGCCGGGCTCGCCGGCGGATCCAGCCTCCTGCTCATCGTCTCGATCGCGGCCAGCGTCCTGTCCGCCGTCGTCTTCGTCGCGTTCGCCCGCCAGGCGGCCGCGGCGCGGGCCACGGCCGGCCGGGCGACCGGGCCGCGTACCCGGACCGCGCACACCGTCCCGTCTCCGGACGACCCGGTGAGCCCGGTCCCGCACCACACGTCCACGGTCGACGCCGGCGGATCCGGGTGGCGGCAACCGCCCGGGTCGCCGGTGACCGAACCGGACGACACCCCGCCGCCTGCCGCGTACTCGCCGCCGGCCGATCCGTTCGACGCCGATCCGTACACCGCGCCTTACGAGCCGGCGACCGCCGAGTCGTACGAACGCGTCGCCGCCGAGCCGGTGACCGACGCGGAACCGACGCCCTACTCACCGCCCGGCCGGCGCGCCTCGGACGCCACGCGGCCCACCTCGCCCGCGCCGGGCGATGCGTTCGACGGCGACCCGCCGGCCGAGTTCCTCTCCGCCGGGCAGGTGGCCCGGCTGGTGCGGCTGCCCGGCGAGGTCCTGGTGGTCGACGGCCACCCCCGCTTCCACCTGCCCGGCTGCCCGCATCTGGTGGGCCGGGAGGACGAGCCCGTTCCGGTCGCCGAGGCGGTCGGCCTGGGCTTCACCCCGTGCGCGCAGTGCGCCGCCGCCACCACCCTGCTGGCCGAGGCCCGGCCCCGCTGACCATGACGATCGCGGACGACACGCTCACCGTCGCGGTGCGGGTGAAGCCCGGCGTGGCCCGGACCCGGGTCGGCGGCCGGTACGACGGGCCGCTGGGTCCCGCGCTCGTCGTCGCGGTGCACGCGCCGGCGGTGGACGGCCGCGCGACCGAGGCGGCCCGGAGGGCGCTCGCCGAGGCGCTCGGCGTCCGGCCGGCGACCGTGTCGCTGCGCTCCGGCGCGGCCAGCCGGGACAAGCTCTTCCTGGTGGAACGCCCGCACGCCGAACTGCCCGGGGTGCTGCGGCGACTGCGCGACGGCAGCACGCCGTGAGATCCGCCCGGGCCGGTCGGCGATGACCCCCGGGCTGGACGTCGCGTTGCTGGTGGGCGCCGCCGTGCTGCTGGTGGCGGTGGGCGCGGTGCGCTTCTCCACCCGGCTTGGCGTGCCGAGCCTGCTGGTCTACCTGGCGCTCGGGGTGCTGCTCGGCGAGGCCGGGCTGGGCATCCGCTTCGACGACGTCGAGCTGACCCGGGTGCTCGGCTTCTGCGCGCTCATCGTGATCATCGCGGAGGGCGGCCTGACCGCCCGGTGGAGCACGCTGCGGCCGGTGCTCGGGCTGGCGGCCACGCTGTCCACCGTCGGCGTGGTGGTCAGCATCGTGGTCGTCGGCGTGGTGGTGCACCTGCTGCTCGACCTGGACTGGCGGCTGGCGCTGCTCTACGGCGCGGTGCTCTCCTCGACCGACGCGGCGGCGGTGTTCGCCACGCTGCGCCGGTTGCGTCTGCCGCCCCGGCTGGTGGCCGCGCTGGAGGCCGAGTCCGGGGTGAACGACGCGCCCGTCGTGCTCGTGGTGCTGCTGCTCTCCCGCGCCGGAGCGGAGGTGGCCCACCCGTGGTGGTACGAGGCGCTGCTGCTCGGCTACGAGCTGGGCGTCGGCGCGGCGGTCGGGGTGGGCGCCGGGCTGGCCGGGCGGTACGCGCTGCGCCGGGCCGCGCTCCCGTCGGCCGGCCTGTACCCGATCGCGGTGGTCGGGTTCACCGTGCTGGCGTACGCGGCCGGCTCGGTGGTGCACGCCTCCGGCTTCCTCGCCGTGTACGTGGCCGGCGTGCTGCTCGGCAACTCCCGCCTGCCGCACCGGCAGGCCATCCTCGGCTTCGCCGACGGGCTGGCCTGGCTGGCCCAGATCGGCCTGTTCGTGCTGCTCGGCCTGCTGGTCTCGCCGAGCCGGCTGGACACCGCGGTGCTGCCCGCCGTGATCACCGGGCTGGCCCTGCTGCTGCTCGCCCGGCCGTTGTCGGTGGCGGTGTCCGCGCTGGCGTTCCGGGTCAACCTGCGCGAGCAGCTCTTCCTGTCCTGGGCCGGTCTGCGCGGCGCGGTGCCGGTCGTGCTCGCCACCATCCCGCTGTCGCTGCACGTGCCGGGGGCGGACCGCCTCTTCGACGCGGTCTTCGTGCTGGTGGTGATCTTCACGTTGCTCCAGGCCGGCACGCTGGCGTCGGCGGCCCGCCGGCTGGGCGTGATCGCGCCGGCCGAGCCGAACGAGATCATGCTGGAGACCGCCCCGCTGGAGCGGATGCGCGCCGACCTGCTCCAGCTGGAGGTGCCGGACGGGTCCCGGCTGGCCGGGGTGCACGTGGACGAGCTGCGGCTGCCGGTGGGCGCCGCGGTCACGCTGGTGCTGCGCGACGGCGTCGGGTTCGTGCCCGGCGCGGACACCCGGCTCAAGGTCGGGGACAGCCTGCTCATCGTCGCCACCGCCGGCGTACGGGACGAGACCGAGCGGCGGCTGCGGGCGGTGAGCCGCCGGGGCCGGCTGGCGCGATGGTTCGGGGAGTACGGCGAGGAGACGGCCCGCTGATCTGCTACCGTTCCTTTTGCCCCGATTGATGGCAGTCCGGGGCGGATACGTGGGACGACGGTGCGGCACGTTGTCGGACGCCTGTACGTTCCGTATTCTTGCCAACCTCCGGAGTGCACGGCGGGCCCGCTCGCCGTGCACCCTTCCGTACGCGGAGACGCCGACGAAGGCGTCCCCGCCCACGTACCGCTGACCGCCGCGCCACGCGGCTGAGGGAGCTGACGATGGCGAAGCCAGCCGACACCAGGACCGCCGGCCGCAAGCCCGCGCCGAAGGCCACCCGCAGCGCGGCGGAGACCGAGAAGATCCGGGCCGCCCTGGCGGCGCGGCGGGACGAGCTGAACGCCGAGTACGATCAGACGCTGAGCGAGATCACCGAGCTGCAGCGCGACCGGCTGACCGACTCGGCCGGGGACGACCAGGCCGACACCGGCACCAAGACGTTCGAGCGGGAGCAGGAGATCTCTCTCGCCAACAGCATCAAGGAGCGGATCACGCAGGTCGAGCGCGCGCTGGAGCGCCTCGACGAGGGCGGCTACGGCTGGTGCGAGCGGTGCGGCAACCCGATCCCGGTGGAGCGGCTCGCCGCGTTCCCGTCGGCCACCCTCTGCGTGACCTGCAAGCAGCTGGAGGAGCGGCGCTGATCACCGCTCCCCGGCGGCCGTACGGCAGACGGTGACCACGCCGTCGCAAGCGTCGATGGGGAGCAGATGACCGCAGCACCGCCCGCCGGTTCCGGCACCACCGAGTCGGGTGCCGGCGCGCCCCGCCGCAGGGCCGTCGGCCTGCTGCTCGGCGTGTCCCTGTTCTCGCTGCTGGCGGATCTGGGCACCAAACAGCTCGCGCTGGCCGAGCTGACCGGCCGGGAGCCGGTGTCGGTGCTCGGCGGCGCGGTCTACTTCAGCCTCACCCGCAACAGCGGCGCCGCCTGGAGCATCGGCTCCGACCACACCTGGGTCTTCCCGATCATCACGTTCGTGGTGATCGGGTGGATCGCGTGGATGGCGCTGCGGCTGCGCTCGCTGCCGTGGGCGGTGTCGCTGGGCCTGGTGCTGGGCGGCGCGCTGGGCAACCTGATCGACCGGATCTTCCGCGCGCCCGGGCACTTCGTCGGCCACGTGGTCGACATGATCAGCCTCTTCGACCCGTACGGCCAGGTCTGGCCGGTGTTCAACCTGGCCGACAGCTCGCTGGTCTGCGGCGTGGTGCTGGCGGTCTTCCTGGAGCTGACCGGCCGGCAACGCGACGGCTCCCGGCTGCGCGACGAGAAGCGCGACGACGCCGCCGCGACCGAGCAGCGGGAGACCGCGTGACCTCCGCGTTCGCCGCAGGCGGCGACACCCGCTCCCTGCCCGTCCCGGACGGCCTCGACGGCATGCGCCTGGACCAGGCCGTGTCCCGGCTGTTCGGGCTCTCCCGCACCGCCGCCGCCGGCCTGATCGACGCCGGCGACGCGCTCGTCGACGGCGTGGCCCGGCCCAACTCGCACAAGGTCAAGGCCGGCTCGTGGCTGGAGGTCACGCTGCCCGCGCCGCCCGCCCCGCCGACCGTGGTGCCGCAGGCCGTGCCCGGCCTGACCGTGGTGTACGCCGACGACGACATCGTGGTGGTGGACAAGCCGGTCGGGGTGGCGGCGCACCCGAGCCCCGGCTGGACCGGCCCGACGGTGATCGGCGGGCTGGCCGGCATCGGCCACCGCATCTCCACCAGCGGCGCGGCCGAGCGGCAGGGCGTGGTGCACCGGCTCGACGTGGGCACCACCGGGATCATGGTGGTGGCCAAGAGCGAGCGCGCGTACACCGCGCTCAAGCGGGCGTTCAAGGAGCGCGAGGTGGAGAAGCGCTACCACGCCGTGGTGCAGGGCCACCCGGACCCGCTGCGCGGCACCATCGACGCGCCGATCGACAGGCACCCGCACCACGACTACCGGTGGGCGGTGGTCTCCGGCGGCAAGCCGAGCATCACCCACTACGACACGCTGGAGGCGTTCCCCTCCGCCAGCCTGCTCGACGTGCGGCTGGAGACCGGTCGTACGCACCAGATCCGGGTGCACTTCTCCAGCATGCGGCACCCCTGCGTGGGCGACCTGACCTACGGGGCGGACCCGACGCTGTCGGCCCGGCTGGGGCTGTCCCGGCAGTGGCTGCACGCCCGTTCGCTGAGCTTCGCGCACCCGGGCACCGGCGACGAGGTGACGTTCGTCAGCGACTACCCGGAGGATCTGGCCCGGGCGCTGGAGATCCTGCGCGACTGACCATGAGCGACGACGCCGCGCCGCCGCGCCGGTCCCGGTTCACCACGCTGACCTGGCTGGCGCTGGCCTGCGCGCTGGTGGTGCTGGTGGTAGCGGTGGCGCAGCGGCGGGACCGTCCGGTCAGCGACCGCACTGTCGGCGAGGTGACCCGGGTCGGGGTGGCCGCCGGCGCGAGCGTCCCGGCGTACCTGCGTGCCGCCGGGGAGGAGTTGGCCGCCCTCGACGCGCCCGACGCCTACGCGCTCGTCTCGTTCGCCGGCTACCTGACCCCGGCGCGGGCGGCCGCCGCGCTGGACGGCGCGCCGGTCTCGGCGGTGGTGGCGCGGGTGCCGCTGTCCGGCCGGCAGACCGAGATCGTCCGGATCGCGGCGTTGCGGCTGCCGGACGACGTGGTCGCCGGGATGGCCGACGTCGCCGGGCGCAAGGACCGGGAGGCCGCCGACTACCGGTCGCGCGCCGCCGTCCCGGCGGCCACCGCCGATCCGGAGCTGCGCCGGGTGTACGAGAGCGGGGCCGAGGTCGCGGCCCGGGAGGCGGACGCCTACCGGACCGGGTGCGCCTGCGTGTACGCCGCGGTGGTCCGTGCCGCGCCGGACGCGCTGCGCGCGCTCGCCGGGCGCCCGGACGTACGGGTGGTGGACCCGGCGCCGGAGGTCACCCGGCTCGACCGGACGGTGTTCACCCCGCCGCTGCCGGAGCAGCGTGACGTGGCCCGGCCGCCCGCGGACAGCGCGGCGGCCCTGGGCGGCGGAATGGGCGATTCGTCGGAAGCTGCACGGACGGTGAGCGGACCTTCACCGACCGCCCGTGCGCCGGTCCCCGGATCCGGGCCACCCAATCCCGCTCCCACCTCCTGAGACATCAGCGGGCGCGGCCACCCGGTCGATCCCACCGTGCGGCGGGTCACCGGGCGATGTGCGGCGCGGGGAGTGGTCCGAATAGGGTTTCGTTCGTAGCCTGTCAGGCGGAGATCGATGGGCTGGGGGAGGGCGAATCCTTGGACGGCAGCGAGACCGGCTGGGGTCGGCAGGGCGAGCCGGCACCGCGGTGGCGGGCGCTGCTCGACCGGGCCCGGCTCGGCGGTCGCGGCGCGGAGCACGCCGACGCCGACCGGCACGTCGAGGACCACCACGCGCCGCCGCCCGACCCGCTGCCACGCCGCGCCGCCGGCACCGGCTGGACCGGGCGCGCCGCCGCCGTCGGCCGCGCCCCCGACGGGTCGTACGGCGCCGAGCCCGGTTACCGGGCCGAGGCCACGTTCCGGGTCGACCCCGCCTTCCGCGCCGACCCCCGCCAGGAGGGTGAACCGGCCTACCGGGCCGAGCCGGCGTACCGCACCGACCCGGAGCCGTCCTGGCGCGCCGGGCAGCCCTATCCGGCCGAGCCGTCCTGGCGCGCCGAGCCGTCTGTCGCGCCGGACCCGTCCTTCGCCGCCGAGCCCCGGCCGGAGCCGTCCTGGCGCGCCGAACCGGCGCTGCCGGAGCCGCGCGGCCGGGCCGAGGCGCCGGCCGAGTCGCGCTACTCCCTTCTCGACGGTGGCTACCGGCCCGCGCCACCGCCGGCCGAGTCCCGGTACGCCCTGCTCGACCGGGGCCGCTACCGGCCGGACGTCCCGCCCGCGCCGGAACCGGTGGTGCCCGCGCCGCGCAGCCCGCTGGAGGGCCGCTCCGGCCGCGCCGGGCGGGTCGCGCCGGCCCAGGCGCAGTGGCGTGCCCCCGAGCCGGACGCCGAGCTGGAACGCGCCACCAGCGTGCTGCGCCGCGAGCTGGGCACGCCCCGGGTGCTCGCGTTCGCCAACCCCAAGGGCGGGGTGCACAAGACCACCGCCACCGTGCTCGCCGCGGCGACGGTGGGCAGCGTCCGCGGGCGCGGCGTGCTCGCCTGGGACGACAACGAGCTGCGCGGCACGCTCGGGCTGCGGGCCGGCAGCGCCCGGCACGCCCGCACCATCCGCCACCTGATCCACGACCTGGCGCAGATCGAGATCCTCGAGGGCAACCGGCTGCTGTCCCACCTCGACGACTACCTGCGGCACGCCTCCGACGGCTCGTACGACGTGCTGGCCGGCGAGGAGAGCCCGCGCTTCGCCCAGCGGCTCGACCAGTTCACCGTCAAGCGGGTGCTGGAGCTGCTGCGCCGCACCCACGAGGTGGTCTGCGTGGACACCGGCAACAACGTGGAGAGCCCGAACTGGCGCACCGTGATGCAGGCCGCCGACCAGCTCGTGGTGACCACCGTGCCGCGTGAGGACGCGGCGTTCAGCGCGGACTGGATGCTCGACCTGCTGCACGAGGAGGGCATGGGCGACCTGGCCGACAACGCGGTCACGTTGATCTCCTGCCCGACGCCCGGCCGGACCTCCCTGCAGGACGACCTGGAACGGCACTTCGCCACCCGGACCCGGGCGGTGGCGGTGGTGCCCTACGACCCGGCGCTGGAGACCGGCTCCTCGATCGAGTACCACCAGCTCCAGGCCGAGACCCGCAACGCCTGGCTCAAGGCCGCCGCGGTGATGGTGGAACCGTTCGCGCGCTGAGGCGGCGACCACCGCCCCGCGCCGTGCCCCGGCCTGAGAGGATCAACGGGTGACTCCGGACACCCCTGATCCCGAGCGGACGCGCGAGCGTGCCGACGGCGCCGAGGCGCGGCCCGAGCGCGAGCAGCCGCCTGCCTGGCCCGGCGGACCACCCGGCTGGCCCGGCGGACTGCCGGTGCCCGCCGGCACCCCGGTCACCGCGCCCGGCGCCGACCCGCTGGCCGGGCATCCGGGCGTCGTGACGCAGCTCCCCGGTGCGTCGCCCGCGTCCCGGCGATCCGCCGGCCGGGTGGTGGCGACCACCCTCGGCGTGGCCGCGCTGCTCACCGCGCTCGGCGCGCCGCTCGGGCTGCTCTGGGTGTGGGCGGCGCCGGCCACCCCGGTACGGCAGACGCCGGCCGGCGCGGTCTACGCCACCACGCAGCCGGAGCAGCCGATCGCCGCGGACGGCTGGTTCAGCCTCCTGACCCTCGGCTTCGGCGTGCTCGCCGCGATCACCCTGTGGGTGGTGCTGCGCCGCCGGCGTGGTCCGGCGGGCCTGCTCGCGGTCACCCTCGGCGGTCTCGGCGCGGCGGTGGTGGCCTGGCAGGTCGGCCGCCGGATCGGCCTGTCCACGTTCCAGCGGCTGGTGGAGACCGCGCCGCCGGGTACCGCCTTCACCAAACCCGTCGACCTGCGCGCCGGCGGCGTCGACTGGTTCGGCCCGCTCCCGCTGCCGCACGGCAACCTGCTGCTCGCCGCGTTCGGCGCCGCAGTCACGTACACGCTGCTCGCGGGCTGGTCGCGGTGGCCGTCGCTGCGGCCGGAGCCGGAGTTCGACGGCGGGTGGCCGCCGCCGGGGTTCAGTTCGGCGCCGGGAGACCCGCCAGCTCGCTGAGCGGCACCGGCACCGCCCGGACCTGCCGCAGCAACGCCGTCTCCCGGTTGAGCAGGCGCAGCTCGGCCCGCAGGCGGGCGGCGGTGTCGTCGATGGCGAGCAGTCGCTGCCGGTCGTCCACGGTCAGCGCGGCGGTCGCGGCCACCAGGTGCGAGAGCACCGTCGGGTCCTCCGGCAACTGCTCGGAGATCTCCTGCTGGTCCGGCCGGATCAGGCCGAGATATTGCCGGAACACCGAGATCACCCGGGCCGCCAGCAGGTCGGCCGTCTCGTCCGGGCCGCCCGGCTCGGGCAACCACTCCACCTCCGCCGTCAGGTAGGGCTCGGCGGAATGGTCGACCTCGGCGAGGCGGAACCGGCGCCGCCCCACGGTGACGATGTCGAACCCGCCGTCGGCCAGCTCGGTGACCTGCCGCAGCTCGGCGGTGCAGCCCACCTCGTGCAGCGTGACCTCGCCGGCGGTCAGCCCGAAGCGCCCCGGCGGCCCGGCCGGCGCCACCTCCCAGCCGGCCCGGATCGCGACCACGCCGAACTCGCGCGGCGCGCCCTCGGGCAGCGCCACCAGGTGGCGTACCAGCGCCCGGTAGCGCTCCTCGAAGATGAGCAGCGGAAGGACCAGCCCGGGGAAGAGGACGGTCCCGAGCGGGAACACCGGCAGCCGTGCGCTCACGCGATCGAGCGTATCCCCAACGCGCCCGCCCGCGCGTGTCCCGGCTCACCGTCCCGGCGTGCGGGCGGCCCGGGCCGGTCGCCGCGGCGGCGGCCTAGACTCGCAGGCGTGCTGAATCGGATCGACCTGCGCGGCGGGGCACGTGACCCGCGCCGCCTGCTGCCCCGTGCCCAGCTCGACGTCTCCGTGGCGGTCGAGCGGATCCGCCCGCTGGTCGAGGCGGTCCGGGAGCATGGGTACCCGGCGATCCGGGAGGCCAGCGAACGGTTCGACGGTGTGTCACCGGAGCGGCTGCGGGTGCCGGTCGAGACGATCCGCGCCGCCGAGGACGAGCTGGACCCGCAGGTCCGCGCCGCGCTGCTGGAGTCGATCACCAGGGCCCGCAAGGTGCACGCCGACCAGCGCCGCACCGACCACACCACGACCGTGG
>NZ_JAGPXV010001105.1:0-792 GCF_018070405.1 Micromonospora sp. D75 | reverse complement strand
CGATGTGGTGTCTCCGTCTGAGACGCCTTCCGAAGCGGCGGCCGTACCGTGTGCGATACTCGAACTGGTCGTGCGGCAGGTCACCCCGTCCGTTCGGCCCGATGACGTCCTGTCCGGCCTCCGTGCGGTGGCCGCCCTGGAGCCGCCGGTCACCCCGAAGGTGATTCGGCTGGCGCAGGGCACGCTGACCGCGCAGGGCGAGATCGTCGATCCGTTGGAAGCGGATCGCGACGGGGCAACCATCGGAGAGCGCTGACCGTCGGTCAACGCTCTGGCAGGCAGACTTCGGCGGTCGCGCGTTTGCGCGCCCGGCGGAAACACCTTTGCGGCAACCCTGCGTGGCAGCGCTCACCCGCGCCCGGGGCAGCCAGAACTGGAGAACGTCCATGCTCGAGAACGAGCCCGAGGGCGGCGAACGGACCGGCGCAGAGCCGACCGGGACGCCCGCCGACAACGCCGCCACCGCCTCCGGCAGCGCCGCGAGCGCGGCCTCCGCCAGCGCCCAGGGTGCCGCCTCCGGCAGCGCCGACGACGGCACCGCCCAGGGCGTCACCAGTGCGGAAGGCGCCACCGCTGAAGGCGTCGCCGCCCTGGAGGGCGTCGCCGAGACCAAGCCGCCGGCCCGTAAGCGGGCCAGCCGTCGCAAGGCCGCCCCGCTGAACCAGGCGGAGCAGACCGACGCGCCGGTCGAGGCGTCCACCGCGGCGACCGGCAGCGGCGAGTCGCCGCAGGCCGAGGTGCTCGCACCGATCGCCGGAGAGCTGGACACCGCGCCCAAGACCACCCGGCGGC
>NZ_JAGPXV010001104.1:0-795 GCF_018070405.1 Micromonospora sp. D75 | reverse complement strand
GCTGCCGCTCTCGTCGGCGCAGAGCGCCAGCGCCTCCGGCACCGGTACGCCGGTCGGCGCGAGCGCCGAGATCACCCGGTGCTCCCGGGCCATGTCGTGCGCGGTGGCCAGCACGTGCCCCAGCGGTGGCCGGCGCAGCACCACCTCGCGGTCACCGGCGCGCAGCAGGTAGGTGAGGTTGGACTTGCCGCCGGCGATCAGCCGCGCCGACAGGGGGCCGGTCAGGTCCGGCCGGTGCGCGGCCAGGTAGGTGGCGAGCCGGTCGAGGTCGAGCCCGCGGGGTGCCGAGCCGGCCGAGAGCCGGGCAGCGGCGGCCGGATCGGTCATCCGATTAGTTGATGGCAGCTCAGCTTTGTTGTCAAGGTCGGGGTTTTCCCGGCGGGACATGCCGCTGCAACAGGGGCGAAATGGTCAACCGGCAGGCTGGGCCCCAGCCTGCCGGCCGCTCGGCCGGCCCGCCGAGCGGAGGGGATCAGACATGCTGCTGAGAGTTCGGGAGACCCTGCCGGACCGTCCGGGCACGCTCGGCCAGGTGGCCCGGACACTCGGCGTCTCCGGCGCCGACATCGTGCAGGTGGTGGTCCTGGAGCGGCTCGGCGGCCGGGCGGTGGACGACTTCACTGTGGTGTGGCCGGGCGCGGCGCGGGTGGAGCGGATGCTCGCCGGGCTGGCCGCGATCCCCGGCGTGCGGGTGGACGGCGTGTGGCGGGCGATCGGCGCGCCCACCACCACCGGGCAGGACGCGGAACTGCTCGCCCAGGTGGCCGCCAACCCGGCCGACGGGGTGGCCACGCT
>NZ_JAGPXV010001103.1:0-798 GCF_018070405.1 Micromonospora sp. D75 | reverse complement strand
GAGGCCGTTCATCGAGGCCCGGGTGGACGAGTAGGTCGCCATCAGCGTCGGGGACTTCGCCCCGGACAGCACGTACGGCGTGTCCATCGCCACCGTCACGGCGGCGTCGGCGCGCAGGTCCTTCGCGCCGTCGCCGTACCCGACCAGGTGCACCACCGTGCCGCCGGAGGGCACCACCTTGACGCCGGCCGCGGTGAGCGCCTCGGTCAGCAGCTTGCGGGTGCGCTCCCGGCCACCGGAGGAGGTCACGCTCACCGGTCCGGTCACCGCGCCGCCGCACTTGCCGCGCAGCACAGTCACCGCGGCGGTGGCGAGGTCGTCGGCGGCCTTGCGGTGTGCCGCGCCGTCGAGCGTGGACAGCGCTGGCGTGTCCCGCCCGGCCAGCCGGAACTTCATGGTGAGCACCCGGGTGACCGCCTCGACCAGGCGGGCGCGGGGCAGCGAGCCGTCCTTGAGCGCGGCGCGCAGCCCGTCGTACGCCTGGGTGACGTTCGGCGTCATCAGGATGAGGTCGTTGCCGGCGTTGAGCGCGCGCACGGCCGCCTCACCGGGTGACCACTTCTTGGCCGGGGCCATGTTCATCCCGTCGGTGATCACCACGCCCTGGAAGCCGAGCTGGCCGCGCAGCACGTCGGTGAGCAGCTTGCGGGAGAACGTGGCGGGGGTGCCCGGGTCGACCGCCTTGACGTCCAGGTGGGCCGACATCACCGCCATGGCCCCGGCGCCGATCCCGGCCCGGAACGGCGGGAACGCGATCCGGTCCAGGTCGGCGCGGGACTGCTTGATCACGGGCAGCTC
>NZ_JAGPXV010001102.1:0-802 GCF_018070405.1 Micromonospora sp. D75 | reverse complement strand
GCGGCGCTGTCCCGCGGGCTGGCCGGGGTGACCGGCCGGACGCTCGTGGTCAACCTGCCCGGCTCGCGGGGCGGCGCCCGCGACGGCCTTGCGGTGCTCGGGCCGATCCTGCGGCACGCGGTCGACCAGCTTCGCGGCGGCGACCACTGAACCCGCGGGCCACGTGCCCCGGCGCTAGGCTCGCCGGATGAGCACGGAAACCGAAGCCGCCGCGGCCGAGGCGGGCACGCCACCACCGGCCGGGTGGGAGGAGGCCCGCTCCCGGGTGTACGCGGTGGGCCTGTCCGCCGCGCTCCCCGCCGTCGCCCGCCCGCTGGCCGAGGCCGACGGGCACACCCTCGCCGAGCCGTTGACGACGCGTACCGACCTGCCGGCGTTCCCCACCTCCAGCGTGGACGGCTGGGCGGTGCGGGGCCCGGGGCCGTGGCGGGTGGTGGGCCGGGTGCTCGCCGGGCACACCGCCGCGCCGCTGGAGACCGACGGCAGCACCGTCGAGATCGCCACCGGCGCGATGGTTCCCGAGGGCACGACGGCGATCCTGCGGATCGAGGAGTCGGCCCGCACGGCGGACGGCCTGGTGACCGGCACGCCCCGCCCGGCGCCGGAGTGGCGGGAACCGGGCGAGGAGGCGTACCTCGGGGAGGAGCTGTTGCCCGCCGGCACGCCGGTGGATCCGGCGGTGCTCGGCCTGGCCGCCTCCTGCGGGCACGACACGCTGCGGGTCCGCCGCCCACCCCGGGCCGCGCTGCTGGTCTTCGGCGACGAACTGCTCACCTCGGGCCCGCCCGGCGCGGGGCGGGTC
>NZ_JAGPXV010001101.1:0-805 GCF_018070405.1 Micromonospora sp. D75 | reverse complement strand
CCACTGGTGATGCGGCGGCAGGTGCAACTGCATCCGGCGGTCATCCTGGTGGTGGTCACCGCCGGCACGCTGGTCGCCGGGGTGGCCGGCGCGTTCGTGTCGGTGCCGATCGCGGCGGTGCTCTGGCGGGTGCTGGACACCGTGCAGCGGCACCGCGCCGAAACCGGCCGCGCCGCCGGGCCGGACCCGGCCATCGAAGCCGCGGGCTGACGGGCTGCCGCTCAGGCGGGGTGCGGCTGGCGCAGGTGGGTGGTGAACCAGGTACCAGCCTGGTCGGCCACCTGCTCCAGCGTGCCGGGCTCCTCGAACAGGTGGGTGGCGCCGGGCACGATCCGCAGCTCCGCCACCTCGCCGAGCGCGTCCCGGGCCTGCTCGTTGAGCACGATCACCTGCTCGTCCAGGCCGCCGACGAGCAGCAGCGTCGGTGCGCGTACCGCGGTCAGTGAGCTTCCGGCCAGGTCGGGCCGGCCACCCCGGGAGACCACCGCGGCCACCCGGTCCGGCCGGGCCGCCGCGGCGACCAGGGCGGCGGCGGCGCCGGTGCTGGCCCCGAACAGCCCGATCGGGAGCCGCCCCAGCTCCGGGTCGGCGCCCATCCAGTCGACGATTCCGGCCAGGCGCTCGGCCAGCATCCCGATGTCGAAGCGCAGTTCGGCGGTGACCTCGTCCCGCGCCTCCTCGTCGGCGGTCAGCAGGTCGACCAGCACGGTGGCCAGCCCACGGTCGTTGAGCGCGCGCCCGACGGCCGTGTTGCGCGGGCTGTGCCGCGAGCTGCCGCTCCCGTGCGCGAACAGCACCACCCCAC
>NZ_JAGPXV010001100.1:0-806 GCF_018070405.1 Micromonospora sp. D75 | reverse complement strand
GGGTGATGCTGGAGAGCAGGTCCAGCGGGCGGGCCACCAGCAGCGCCCACCGCTCGGCCGACTGCATCGCGATCCGCTTCGGGGCCAGCTCGCCGAAGACCAGCGTGACGAACGTGAGCACCAGCGTCACCGCGACGATGGCGACGGTCTCGGCGGCGTTGCCGAACACGCTGAGCAGCGGCACCAGCGGCCGGGCCAGCGAGACCGCGGCGGCGGCGGACGCGAGGAACCCGGCGAGCGTGATGCCGATCTGGATCGTGGCCAGGAACCGGTTCGGATCCTTCGCCAGGCGGGCCAGTGTCCGTCCGCCCCGGCCGCTGCGCTCCAGCCGCTGCACCTGGCTGTCCCGCAGGGACACCAGGGCCATCTCGCTGCCGGCGAACGCCGCGTTGAGGATCACCAGCACACCGACCAGGGCCAGCTGGCTCCAGTAGCTCTGCACGACCGGTTATCTCCCTCGACCCGATCCGGGCCGGCCGACGGCCGACCCACCGGCCGGCAGATCCGGTCGGCGTGGCCCCTCTGTGCCCCGCGGGCCCGCCGCTGAATCATGACCGGCCCCGGTGTCACCCGCCGGGGGCCGGGGCTCAGGCCGGTACGGGCAGGTCGAGCACGTACGCGCCGCCCTCGGGCCGGAATCCGAGCCGGTGGTAGTAGGGGGCGACCATGCCGGGCGGGCTGACCACGCGGCGGAAGCCCCGGTCGGTGAACAGCCGGCTGCGCCGGTAGACGAACTCGCCCGGGGTGAAGTCCCGGAACGGCGGGGTCACGTAGTCCAGGTCGATCTGGGCCACGCCGCCCGGTTC
>NZ_JAGPXV010001099.1:0-807 GCF_018070405.1 Micromonospora sp. D75 | reverse complement strand
CAGCCGCTCGGCGTACCGGCCGGTAGCCGGCTGGCCGGCGGCGGCCGGTACGCCGAGCGGCTGGCCGCCGCGCGCTGGGACGTCATCGAGGCGATCGATGCGTACGCGGCCGAGCGCGGCATCAGCATGCTGCACGTGGCCATCGGCGGCCTGGCGGCCCGTCCCGCGGTGACGTCCGTGATCGCCGGCGCCACCACTCCCGACCAGGTGAAGGCGAACGCCGAAGCCGGCACGTGGCAGCCGTCCGACGAGGACCTGGCCGCCTTGGACGCCATCCTCTGACTGTCCGCGCTCGCGCGCTCGGGCTTGCACGTCGGGCGTGTGCTGGCGCGCTCGGGTTTGCACGTCGGGGCGTGTGCTCGTGTGTCGGGTGTGTGCGTCGGGGCGTGTGCTCACCCGTTTGGGCCTGCGCACACCGGGCTGCCCGCGCGCTCAGCTCACCCACGCGTTCGGCTCCGCCCGCACGTGGACTGTGCGCCCTCGGTTGGGGGCGCGCCGGCGCGGCCTGCGCCCCATCAAGGCTCGCCCACGCGTCAGCCACCCATGGCGTGCCACCCAGAGGCAGCGCTCACGACGAGTGGAACACCATGGGTGTCATAAGGGCCTTGAGACACCCATGGCGTTCCACTCGGGGCTGGATCTGGCGACGAGTGGAACGCGATGGGTGTTTGCGGGCGGGCCTCTGACGCGCGTGGTGTCTCGGGCGGCTCGACGGGTGGCGAGCCGGGGACCCAACGGGTGGCGGGCGGCGAAATGGGGGCCCGGTGGGTGGTGGGTGGTCCGGTGGGTGGTAGGTGGCGAAATGGG
>NZ_JAGPXV010001098.1:0-810 GCF_018070405.1 Micromonospora sp. D75 | reverse complement strand
ACGTCGGCGGCGAGCACCAGCACCTCGGCGCCCGCGGCCTCCATCCGGCGGATCGCCGCGATGGCGCGTCCGGCCCGGTCGGCGCCGCCGTGCACCGCCAGGTGCGCGTCCCACTCGTCGCGCCCGGGCAGCCCGGAGCGGGCCAGCAGCACCAGCTTGGCGCGGGCCCGGCGGGCGAAGTCCTCGGCCAGGGTGACGCCGATGCCGCCGAGACCGCCGGTGATCAGGTAGCGGCCCTCCTCGCGCAGCACGCCCGGCTCCGCCTCGGCCGCGACGCTCACCTGCTCGTAGCCGCCGAGCCAGCGGCGGTCGCCGCGCAGCGCCACCTCCGGGTGCTCGGCGTCGACCGGGCTGCGCAGCTCGGCCACCAGGGCGGCCACGCCGCGCGCGGCCGGGTCGGTGTCCAGCAGCCGCACGGTCAGGCCGGGCAGCTCGGCCGGGAGCACCCGGGCCAGGCCGGCCAGCGTGGCGTGCTCGGGGCGGGTCAGGTCGTCGCCGCGTACGTCGCCGATGCCAGCGGTGACCAGGTCCAGGCGTACGCCCGCCTCGTCGGCGGTCACACCGGCGCCCGCGAGCGCCTGCACCAGGTGCAGCGCGCCGAAGAAGCCGCGCTCCTGCGCCGCCCAGGCGGCCGCCGGGTCGGTGCCGGCCGGCTCGCCGTCGAGGGCGAACGCGTGCACGATCCGGCGGGGCACGTCGGCGCCGAGCGCGGCCAGAAGCTCCTCGGCGTCAGCGCGTACGCCGGGGCGCAGCCGGAAACCGCTCGCGGTGGCGGTGAACGCCTCGCCGGCGCGTACCTCGACCGGGTCG
>NZ_JAGPXV010001097.1:0-813 GCF_018070405.1 Micromonospora sp. D75 | reverse complement strand
ACCATCACTGTCACCGCGTGCGCCGACTCCTCGCGTACCCGCTCGGCCTTCTCCTGCGGCGAGCAGCGCGCGATCACGTCGTCCACGCCCACGATCTGCGCCACCTGGCGGGCCGTGCCCGGACGGTCGCCGGTCACCATCACCAGCCGGGTCAGGCCCGCCTCGCGCAGCCGCCGCACGGTCCGCCGGGCGTCCGGGCGCACCGGGTCCTCCAGCAGGATCGCGCCCAGCGGCCCGTGGTCGTCGCTGACCCAGACCGCGGAACGCCCGGCCCGTTCGGCGCGCTCACCGAGCCGGCCCGCCCACTCCGGCGGCTCACCCGCGAACTGCCCGACGTGTACCGTCCGCCCGTCGACGCGCCCGCTCACGCCGTGCCCCGGCTCCTCGGTGACATCGGTCGGCTCGGCCAGCGCCAGCCCGCGCTCGCGGGCCTGCCGGACCAGCGCGGCGGCCAGCACGTGCGGGGAGAGCTGCTCGACCGAGGCGGCCAACCGCAGCACCTCGTCCCGGTCGCCGCCCGGCGCCACCACCACCTCGGCCGCCCGGGGCCGCCCGGCGGTGAGCGTCCCGGTCTTGTCCAGCAGCAGCGTACGAGCGCGGCCGAGCTGCTCCAGCGAGCCACCGTCACGCACCAGCACGCCGCGCCGGGCCACCCGGGACAGGCCGGACACCACGGCGATCGGGGTCGCCAGCAGCAGCGGGCACGGGGTGGCCACCACGAGCACCGCCACCGCCCTGGTGAACTCGCCGGACAGCAGCCATGCCAGCCCCGCCAGCACCAGCGTGAACGGCACGAACGCGGCGGCGTACCGG
>NZ_JAGPXV010000111.1:0-12207 GCF_018070405.1 Micromonospora sp. D75 | reverse complement strand
GACGGCCGAACGGGTGGTGACCTCCGGCGCGCGGGCCTTGTCCCCGGCCTCGACCCCGCCGATGCGCAGGTAGCGGTTCTGCCCCTCACGCGCGACCCGGTCCACCTCGGCGGCGTCCACGCCCACGCCGGCCAGCACGAACCCGGTGGGCGCGAGCTGGTGCGGCGCGTCCGCCGGCAACGCCGGCCACGACAGCACCACGAACCGCGCCACGCCGTCGCCGACGAGCGCGAACTCGTCGACAGTGGCGGCGGTGCGCACCGGCAGCCGGTTGCCCTGCACGTCCAGCCAGGCGGGCCGGTCCCCCTGGGCGTCGGCGAGCCCGGCGTCGGCCAGCTCGTCGGCGACCGCCGGGGACACCAGCGCCGGCAGCGGCGTGCTCCCGTCGGCGCGGGCCCGCACCGGGTCGGGCACGCTCACCGGTACGCCTGCCGCACTGGCCACCTCGGCGAACCGCTCGCCGTCCACGAGCACCACGCGCAGCTCGGTGACCGGCGCGGGGCGTCCGGCGCGGTCGGCGTACGGGCGCTCGGCCGGCACCGTGAGCAGCGGCGCGACAGCGCGTACCCCGGGCAGCTCAGCCAGTTTCCCGGCGGTGTCCGGCGCGAAGCGCTCCCCGCGTACCAGCAGGTCACCCGGCACGGCCTGGGCGGCGGCGGTGTCCCGGCCGCTCTCGATGCCGGTCGCCACCACGCCGCAGAACGCGGCGGTGGCGACGGCCAGCACCACCACGACCAGCGGCCCGGTGCTCGCGGCCCGGCCCGCGCGGGCGGCGCCGAGGAACGCGACGCTGCCGCGCGCCCGGGCGGCGACGCGGCTGAGCAGCCGCAACGGCCAGGGGTACGCGCGCAGCGCCACCAGCGCCGCCGCGATCGCCAGCAGCACCGGCACGGACACCAGCAGCGGATCCACCGAACCGGCGGTGAGCCCGCGGCGGCGCAACAGGAACGCGCCGAGCACGGCGAGCCCGAGCACCGCCACCTCGACGGTGAGCCGGACGGCGGGCGACCGGCCGCCGAGGTCGGAGCGGCCACCGGCGCGGCGGCCGACCGCGAGCGCGGCGAGTGGCGGCAGCAGCGTGGCCAGCAGCCCGGCGATCAGCACCCAGAGCCACGGCGACCCGGCGCCGGGCAGCAACCCGCCGAGCAGCCAGCCGATCCCGGCCGCGGCCGGCAGCACCAGCAGCGACTCGGCCAGACCGCGGCGCAGCACGTCACCGGTCGAGCCGCCGCGGGCCCGGATCAGGTGGAACTCGGCGCGGCGGCGGTTCGCGGCCAGCCGGGCGGCCAGCAGCGTCAGCCCGGCCAGCGTGGCGAGCAGCCCGGCGGCGATGACCGCGAGCAGGGTACGCGCGGCGGCGAGCGAGTCGGCGAAACGCCGCAGCGGGATGTCCACGCCCTGGCTGAGGGTCACCTTGACCTCGGTGGGCAGGGCACGGTCCAGCCCGTCGACACCGGCGATCAGCGCGTCGAGGCGGCCCGGTTCGAGCCGGTCCGGTGCGATCCGGTACCGCCAGCCGAAGGCCACCGGCCATTCCCCGGCGGTGATCGAGTTCAGACCCGCGTCGGCGGTGTACGCGACGCCCACGAACGGTTGGCCGTCGCCTTCCGGCGGGCTGAGCTTCAGCATCGACGGCAGCGTGTCCCAGACACCGCCGGCCGGGTCGTTCGGCCGCCACACGCCGACCAGGTCGACCGGGCGGGAGTTGAGCACGTTGTTGTCGGCGTCCAGCAGCGAGAGACGGAACCGGTCGCCGGCCGCGACGCCCAGCGTGGTGGCGATCGTCTCGGCGAGCGTCACCTCGATCGCGCCGGCCGGGGTGACGCCGCGTTCCGGCCACCGCCCGTCGACCAGGGTGGCCGCCTCCCGGATGCCGGTGCCGGCGCGCAGGTGCAGGTCGATCAGCCCCTTGTCGTCGCTGAGCGTCGGACCGCGCAGTCGCCCCGGGACGGTCTGCGCAGCGAACCAGCGCTCGCCGATCGTGTCGCGCACTTCGGCGGGCATCTTCTCCTCGATCGCCGCGAGCAGGGTCCCCCGGCTGGCGGCGACGGGCTGCTCCGAGGCGGGCACGACGTCCGGCGCGGTGCTGTACGTGAGGTCCCGGCGGGCCACCGGCTGACCGGCCACGTACTCGGTGAGCCCCTGCCCGGTCAGCCGGTCGGCGACCCGGGGCACGCCCGTGATCAACAGCGCGGTCACCAGGGTCAGGACGGCGAGCAGCAGGAACTGCCCCCCGTATGCGCGGACCCGGCGCGCGGCACCAGGAAGGCTCATCGTTCTCCTCCGATCCGGAGCTGCGCGGCGGCGACCCGCTGGCGGATGCCGGTGGTGATGACGGCGGCGAAGGCGAGCGCAGCGAGCAGCAGCCCGGCGGCGGTCGCCCCGATCGGCACCCAGGGCACTGTGAAGACCGCCTCGGGCACCGGCCGGCCGGCGGCCGGGGTGAGGATCACAAGCGGCACCATGGTGGCCGCGACGAGGGCGCCGACCAGCAGCCCGACGCCGACTCCGATCGCGGCCAGGAAACCCTGCTCGGCGAGGTAGGCGCGGGCCAGCAGCCGGGTGTTCGCGCCGAGCGTGTTGAACACGGCCAGTTCGGTGAGCCGCCTCCGGGTGGTGGCCCACACGTCGACCGCCAGGCCGACCAGCGCCAGCAGCACCGACCCGAGCGCGGCGGCGAGCAGCCCGGTGCGGGCGCCCTGCCAGTACGGGTCCCCCGCGGCCTCCTCCGCCACGCGCTGCCGGTCCAGCAGCACCGTGCCGCCGACAGTGGCGAGGGCCTCGGTCGCGGCGGCGTGCCCACCCGGCGTGGTACGCAGCCACCACTCGGCCACCGGCCGTACGCCTCCGCTGCGTTCCAGCAACTGGGCGCCGGCGGTGGGCAGGTCCAGCAGCACGCCGTCGCCAGCGGTGCCGGGGATCGCGGCGACCTGGCCGACCACCGTGGCCTCGATCGTCACCTCGGAGACCGACAGCTTGACGGTGTCACCGGTCTGCACGCTCAGCGCGGCGGCGACCCCCGGTGTGATCAGCACCGGCACCGGTGGGTCCTCGGCCATGGGCACCACGGCGAACCGGGACGACGGCACCCGGGCGAACTGCAACAACCCCGCGGGCACGTCGAAGCCCTGCGTCGCGTCCACCTCGGTGGGCGTGGCCCGGGCGTCCCGGCGCGGCCCGCTGCCCGGGTCGATCACCCGCCACGCCCCCTCCACCGGCAACGGCAGCGCCGCGCCGCCGCCGTCGGTGAGCCGCAGGTCGCTGAGCAGCAGCCGGTACGAGCTGCCGGTGGCGTCGCCGCCGTCGGCCTCGAAACCGGTCAGACGCAGCGGGGCACCGCCGGTGTCGGGCAGCGGCACGGAGAAGCGCACTGGCCGTCCCTCGCCGCCGGCCTCGGCCAGCCGGACCCGCCAGGTGGCCCCGGCGTCGGTGGCGAACAGCGCGGTCACGGCGACGCGCGGCCGGTCGTACATGCTCTCCACCGGGGTGCGGACAATGCCGGAGAAGGTCTTCGCCCCGGCCGGCAGGACACCGCCGACCGGCGCGCCCCGGCCGCGCGCGAGCCGGTCCAGCAGGGCGCCCGTGGACGCGCCGCCGTCGGCGTCGTCGAGCCGGATCATCCCCTTCGCGGCGGCGGCGTCCAGGGCCACCACTGTCGCCGGCCGGGCCTCGCGGCCCAGGCGCACGTCGTCACGCCAGGCGGGCAGCACCCGGTCGATCCCGGGCACGGCGGCCAGTTGGGCGGCCCGGTCCGCGGGGGCGGTGCCGTCACGTTCGGTCAGCCGCAGGTCCGTGCCGACGGTGTGCTGGGCCTGGTCGCGCTGCGAGCGTTCCCAGGAGGCGACGAGCGACCACGCGAGCGTGCTGCCGCCGACGGCGAGCGCGAGCAGCAGCACCGGGCCGGCGTGCGGGCGACGCCCCGCCTGCCACATGCCGAACATGGTGGCGTTCCACGGCCGGCGGTCGACGAAGCGTTCCGCGATCCGGGTGGTCGGCGGCAGCAGCCGCAGCGCGATCACCGCGCCGGCCAGCACCCCGATCGTGGGCGCGGCGGCCAGCAGCGGGTCGATGCCGAGGCTGCCGTTCGCGCCGGCCAGCGGCGAGGAGTACTGCCGCAACTGGGTCCAGGCGAGCACGGCGAGCGCCACCAGCACCACGTCCACGCTGGCGCGCTGCACGGCGGCGCTGCGGGACGGGCGGGACCGGGCCGCCATGTCGGCGACGTAGGTGCCGGCCCGGCGCAACGCCGGCAGCACCATGGCGAGCAGGCAGCCGACCGCCGCGCCCACCGCGACCACCCAGACCCGGGCCAGATCGCCGTCGGCCAGCCGCAGGTCCGCGCCGAGATACCGGACCGCCTGCCCGGTCAGCGCCGGAGCCAGCAGCAGCGCCGGCGCCACCACGAGCGTGGCCTCGCGTACGGCGAATCCGGCGATCTGCCGGCGCGCGGCGCCCCGGGCCCGCAGCAGCGCGGTCTGCGCCCGCCGGTCCTCGTTGAGCAGCGCGGCCACCAGCACCAGCGCGTACCCGCCGAGCACCACGATCAGCAGCAGCGGGGTGAGCAGCGCGGACCGGCCCACCAGGTCGGCCCGGCCCAGCCGGTCCACGAGCCGGTCCAGGTGGCTGACCTGCTGCGTGGAGGAGCCCAGTCCGGTGGCCTCGGGCAGCCGCTCGGTGATCTCGTTCAGCGCCGTGGTCACGGCCGGCAACCGGGCCGGCTCGACGGCCACCAGGTCGGGGTCCACCAGCCAGGCCGCCGAGGTCGAGCCGGGGAAGGTACGGGCGAAGTCGGCCGGGTCGAGCGCGAACGGCCCGTACGAGGTGACCTCCGCGTCGCCCTGGCTCTCCCCCACCCCCGGGGCGAGCCGCCAGTACGCCTCGGCCGCGTCCCGGGGCCGCCACGTGCCGGCCACCACCACCGTGCTGGCCCGCTCCGCGCCCCGGTCGTACAGCGGCACCCGCTCGCCGACCTCCAGGCCCAGTTGCGCGGCCACCTTCTCCGGCAGCGTCACCTGCAACGGGTTGCTGCCGGGCGCCGGCCACGCCCCGGCGGCCAGCTCGGCGTGCGCGGGCAGGTCGTCAAGCGTGGCCAGGTTGGCGAACATCGGGTCGTCGTCGGTACGGGCGGCGCCCACGTCACCGGTCAGCTCCCGCCCGGTGCCGGAGCGGATCCCGGCCACCGTGACCGGCGCCCCGCCCAGCCCGTTCGCGAACTGTGCCCGTACCGCCCGGTCCCGCTCCGCGTACGCGGCGGCGTCCGCCCCGCCGGAGCCGCTGATCAGCAGGCTGCGCTCCTCCGCCGGGGCGGCGTCGAGCACCGCCCGGGCGCCCGCGTCCACCGCCCGGCGGTTGTAGTCGGAGAGCCCGGTGACCAACGCGACCGCGACGAGTGCCGCGACAGCGGCGGCGAGCAGCAGCCCACGGGCCTCTACCGCCCGCCTCCACACCAGCTTCATCCGACGTCCTCTCCTGGCCCCGGCGGGCCGATGCCGAGAGAGAGCAGTGAAGCCCCGGAAAAGGTTCGCGCCCGTTACATGATCGTTATCGGCCCCTCGCCAGCCCCGGAACCGGGAGACACCACGCCGTGACTGTTGGCCGCTCGGGCACCCCCGCCAAGAGGACGTCTGATTCACGTATTTTGCGTGTGTTGCGGTTTTGGAGGCTCTCGCCAGGTTGGGGTGTTCTCGGCAGTGAGACGGACGCCCTCTCACACGGCGAATCCGGTTAGCCGATGGGGTCATCATGCAATTGCCTGCCCGAATCGGGCCCACCTGAGGGGTCAGCGAACTACGCGGAGCCTGGCACTGCAGGGCGGACCCGTGTTCTCCTCTGATTGGACCGGTTACGCTCACGCTCACTCGAACTCAACGGGGGCGCTCGTGGCCAAGTGGGCCGACTACCAGCACATGACGACCATCGCCGGGAAGATCGGCGGACCGCGCGTGCTCATCCTCGCGGTCGCCGCCGGAGGTGCTCTCGCCTACAAGGGGGGCGAGGTTGGCGTGAAGGCCGTCATCAGGACAAGCAGGTCCATAAAGCGAACGCTCGACGCGCGCGCCGAAGCGGCAGCCAAGTCGCGGGTCTACCGCATCGCCGAGGACGCCGATGCCGGCGGCGGCCTGACGCTCCGAACCGGCGACGAGTTCCGTGTGCTCGCTCGCGACGACGATGCGATCCTCATCGAGGTCGTCGGCAGCACGAAGAATCCCTGGTATGTGTCGGGCGACCTGCTCGCCGCCATCTCGGACTTCAGGCTCTACGGCGAGCAGGCCTGAGTTCGGGAGAACAAACCTCGCGGCGACCCGGGTTCAGCGTCCTCGAAGGACACCATCGGGGACGGGGTGGTCGCGTGAGTGCACCTACACACCCCCACCTGGGTCGCGGGGCTGGCATACAGAACTCCTGCCTTCTGCTGTTGGCCATGCGCGGTGAGATCCCGACGTTCGACGCGGCGATCTTCGCCGATACCGGCCGGGAGCCCACCACCGTCTACGCCCACGTGCGCCGCCAGGAGCGGCTCGCCGCCGCCGGGATTCCGGTCGGGCGGTATCGGCGGGCAACATCCGCGCCGCCGCGCTGAATCCCACCTACCGGTTCGCGTCGCGGCACGCCTCCGGGACTTACTCGTCGTTCACGGCGTCGGTAAACACCCGATGCTGAGGCCCGGAGCCAGCGCCCCAGCAAGCCAGGTCACACGGTGATCACCAGCGGCCAGCCCAGCGCGGGCGACCGCACACCAGCAGCGTCCGAGCCGGTCAACGACAGACCCTGTTCCTTCGCGATCCGGACTAACTCGACGGCGGCGTTCGCCTCTGCCGACGGCTCGGGCCGCTTCTTACGCCCGGTCTGGCCGGTCAGTGTCGCGGTCGTCACGGCACCCTCCTCACCAGGCACAACGCCTGGCAGGTCAGGCCGGAAACACCGCTAGATCCACAGACCCGCCTTTAGCATTGCTCTACGCCCTCAGCGAGGTGTGTACTTGTCGCAGGTGTCCGCGTACCAGGCCGCGTTGTACACGTAATCGTTGTACCAGTAGCACTTGTTGATAATCGACGCGACATGCGGTGGGTTCGTCTGCCAACAGTTCAACGTGTGGGTCGAGCAGTGGTACATGTTGGGAACGGTCGCAGCACTGGCTGGAGCGCTCATCAGCACCCCACTTGCGACCACCGTTGTGGCCATCAGCGCGGCCGCGAGTCGACGTCGTTCTAGCATGTTCACCCCTTAAGAAGCCGTGCAACTTCCTAACCGAGTGTGACTCAGGGGCACACGGAAAGCTAGATGAGGTCGGGCAACTCTTGGCGATCGAACCAGTCGATCTTCACTGCTCGCCGGTTTGGCCCCATCGCGCCGGTGGCTCCGGAGATATGCGCTTTCTTGGTGAGGACACACCGTGGACCCTACGGCGAGTTGCACTAGACCCTCCCACCGCGGCCAGGCTTGACCTCATCGATCGGCATCGGACAGACACCGTGTCAACACCGCCTTAGTCGTGGTTCTGGCACACATTTGTGAGTCGTGCTTGACCGAACCGCCGCGGATCTTGTAGAGACTCCACACACCCCGGGGCGGTTCAGGGGTGGATGCTGTCGCAGATCCGGCGGACCCTGGTTAACCCGGCTACATCGGAAGGCGCGTCCACCTCGACAAGATCGTGGGGGATGCGAGAGTGGCCGGCGATCCTCGATGAGGGGACGTAGCGGTGCCGGTCGATCCTGACCGACCCGCGGCAGAAGACCCAGCGAGACATGGCAGTGCTTCACCTGCTCTCAGGTGCCGCCTTCTGCGATGTGTGCAGCTCACGGATGCGCTTGCAAAAGAACCGGACCCGCCACGCCTACCTCCGCTCGGCTCAGTTCTGCGCCAGCGTGAAGACGGCCTTCCTCGAGCAGTTCGTGGCGGCAATGCTCAGAGGACGTCTGGTCTTCCCCAGCACGTGGGGTACTCCGGCATCGATGTCGGCACCGGAGCAGTTGGTGCGCTGCCGCCGCAGACGTGGGATGCGAAAACACATGCAGCCCTGCCGATCCTGACGCTGCTGCATACCCGCTTCGAGCGCTTCGGTTGCCGGTGGAGCAACGCATGGGCGGTAGGTCCGATGCCGAGTTGAAGGGGCACCAGACCCACCGCCCGTGAAATTCAAGGTCGGTCGTTCAACCGGCCCGTGCGAACGGCGCCGACGAATCGGGTCCATGCGGCCGGGTCGAAACTCAGCGCCGGTCCCTGCCGATCCTTGGTGTCCCGCACGCCGACCACTTCGGCGAAACCGGCCACCTCGACGCAGTTACCCTCACCGCCGGACCGGGACGACTTGCGCCACACTCCGTCACGTCCCATGGGTCATCTCCTTCGCGATCGTCGTCATCAGCTCACGGGACCCGTCCACGGCGTGCCCTCGCTCACCGAGCGAGCGCCAGGCATCCTCGTAGGTCTGGATCTCGTGGACCTTGTCAAGGTAGGCGGCCCCGCACGGGCCGTCCATGTAGATGGTGGTCGGCTCCGGCTCGCGCACGTCAGTCGGAAAGTCCAGCATCGTGAAAGTTCCCGCTGCGGCCCAGCGGTAGAGCCCAGCACTCAGTGGAAGTACCCGAATCCGAATGTTGTGCTGCTGGCTTGCCACCACCAGGGCATCGAGTTGCCTACCCATCGCCGCCCGATCGCGCAGCGGTCGACGGAGCACTGCCTCGTTGAGGATCACATCGAGATAGGGAGCCCGGGGCACCGAACGCGCCAGCAATCGTTGCCGCCGCAGCCGAACTTCGGCTTTGGCCAGTCGCTCGTGCTCACTCAACTGTGGGCTGTCGGTAGCGATGACCTCGGTCATGTACTCGACCGTTTGCAGCAGACCCGGCACGAGATTCGTTTCGTAGTGACGAATCTTCGTCGCGGCGGCCTCCAGCCCGACGTAGAGCTTGAACCAGTCCTTGATCGCCTCCCCGTAGCTGTGCCACCAGCCGTGCGCCTTGGTTTCCCGGGCCAGAGAGCGCATGGTTTCGATGGTTTCTCGCGACGCGCCGTAAACGCGGCACATGGCTTCCACGTCGTTCGGGTGCATCGGCACCTGGCCCGTTTCGTAACGCCAGATCCGGGGCGCCGACCATTCCAGCTCCTTGGCCGCCGCGGTCACCGTGACGTGCGCGCCTTCGCGAAGTTCTCTCAGATATCTGCCGAGCTGCCTACGCGGGACGGTGCTTCCCGAGTCGTCCACGTCATCTCCTTTGGTGTTGTCGCGTAAGGCACCTCATCCCTTGGTCTGCATTCTGCCGCGAAAGATTGTCCCGGGCCAGAGGGGAATTGACCATTGTGGTGCCCGCCGGGGACGCGGCGGGTTCGCGGGGACGGATGCCTTTCCCCGAAACCTCATCCCGGCATCCGTCCCCACGCCTGGCGTCAATCCACAAGGGAGAGTCATGGACTCGATCGATCGTATCCTCGGCGACATTCCGCTTCCGCCCTACATCACCGCCGAGGATGTCGCCTTCGCGGTCCGGGCGATCACCGTGCACACCCCCGAGCAGTGGCCCGAGGGACCGCGCTGTCGCAACGACCGGGCGCCCCACCCGTGCCGGTTGCACCGCTGGGGCCGGCGGGTGCTCGACCAGCGCGGGCTCACCGACCGGCAGATCCACGCGCTCGTCGCAGAGCAGACGGCGCCCGTGCGGTGATCTACGTGACCGGGGAACGCCTGCTCCCGCACCACGTCCGGGCCGCCTACTTCGACCGGCGCTGGCGCGGCCTCGACCCGACCCAGGTGCGCGACCACCTCGACCGGGTGGCCGACGAACTCGAACGCCTGAGCCGTGAGCTGGTCACCACGCGGACCGAGGCCGAGCGCGTGCGCCAGGCGCTGCGGCAGTGGCAGTCCCAGCATCGCGCCTGCCGTCTCCGCGACCCGGACGCCCCGCCGGGCGGATGGCCCCGATGACGGCACAGCGCTGGATCATCCACCTGCCCACCACGCTGACCAGCGCCGACGAGGCGGCTGCCCTCGCGGTGACGCTGCGCGACTCGCTCGGCCACGTCACGGTCATCGACTTCGGCGAGACCACGCTGAGCGAGGAGGACAGCCAGTTCGTGCGTACCCGGGTCTGGTGCGACGCCCGGCTCGACGGCGCCGGCCGGTGCGGCCACCTCAACGACCATGACGGCCCGTGCGCGGCGTGAGCGCGGCGGGCGTCAGGGGCGGGGGCGGTCGCGGTCCTTGGACGGCTGGACCCGCTTCGGCTCGCCGGGCATCTTCGGGTATTCCGGCGGGTACGGCATGTCGCCCAGCCCGTCCGCCGCGTCCCGCTCGGCCCACTCCAGCAGGGGCGTGATGTCCCACGGGGCGTCGTCGATGCCGGCGTGCGGGTCGCCGCGCTCGGCGAACCGGGCCGGCACCGTGCCCAGGTGGAAGTCGTCCGGGTCGACCTGGGGTAGTTCGTCCCAGTCGACCGGGGTGGAGACGGTGGCGCGGGCGTTGGCGCGCAGCGAGTACGCGCAGGCGATGGTGCGGTCCCGCGCCATCTGGTTGAAGTCGACGAAGACCCGTTCGCCCCGTTCCTCCTTCCACCAGGCGGTGGTGACCAGCTCGGGGCGGCGTCGTTCCAGCTCGCGGGCCAGCGCGATGGTGGCGCGGCGGACCTCCACGAACGTCCAGCGCGGCTGGATGCGCAGGTAGACGTGCACGCCCCGGCCACCGGAGGTCTTCGGCCAGCCGGGCACGCCCAGCTCGTCCAGCAGGCCGCGCAGCTCACCGGCGGCGGTCACCGCGTCGGCGAAGTCGGTGCCCGGCTGCGGGTCGAGGTCGACGCGCAGCTCGTCGGGGCGGTCGGTGTCGGCGGCGCGCACCGGCCACGGGTGGAACACGACGGTGCCCATCTGCGCCGCCCAGGTCACGTGCGCCAGGTCGGCAGGGCACAGCTCGTCGGCCGGGCGGCCGCTGGGGAAGGCGATCCGCGCGGTGCGGACCCACGGGGGTACGCCCCGCTGCGGCACCCGCTTCTGGAAGAACATCTCCCCCTCGATGCCGTCGGGGAAGCGCTGGAGCGTGGTCGGCCGGTCACGCAGGGCGCGCATGATCCCGTCGCCGACGGCCAGGTAGTAGCGGAAGACGTCGGCCTTGGTGAAGCCCCGCTGGGGGAAGATCACCCGGTCGGGGCTGCTCAACCGCACCGTGTGCCCGGCTACCTCGATCTCTTCGACCGTGCCCTTGCCCGCCATCACGCGACCATATGCGATGCCACCGACAGCCGACGTACCGTGAAGGGGTGAGTCTTTCCGACAACGAACTGCCCCGTACCGAGGACGAATGGCGCGTGCGGCTGAGCCCCGAGGAGTTCCGGGTGCTCCGCGAGGCCGGCACCGAGGCGCCCTGGACCGGTGAGTACGTCGACACCAAGACCCCCGGCGTCTACCACTGCCGGGCCTGCGGGCTGGAACTGTTCCGCAGCGAGGACAAGTTCGACTCGCACTGCGGGTGGCCGAGCTTCGACGACGCCATCCCGGGCGCGGTCAAGGAGATCCCGGACAACACGCTCGGGATGCGCCGGATCGAGATCCGCTGCGCGCGCTGCGACAGCCACCTCGGGCACGTCTTCGAGGGTGAGGGCTTCACCCCGAAGGACACCCGGCACTGCGTCAACTCGATCTCGGTGCGGCTGGAGCCCAGCGCCGGCTGACGGCGGCGTCACAGCCGCAGCAGGCCGCCGGCCTCGTCCACCCGGTCGGCGGCCTCGTCGTCCAGCCACACGCCGCCGGTGGCCAGGTAGCGGAAGCGGTACTCCCCCGGCTTCAGCCGGACCGTCACGGTACGGGTGCCGTCGCGGCGCGGCACCAGCTCGTGCCGGCCGGGCTCCCAGCCGTTGAAGCAGCCGACCACGCTCACCGTGCCGGGTGGGGTGTCCCGGGGCAGCGAGAACGTCACCCGGGTCTGGTTGCCGAAGAGTTTGTTGCGCTTGATCACGGATCCTCCGGGGATTTTCGGCGGTCACCGGAGTCAACGCTCGACACGCCGGGAGCGACTCGCCGTAGGGCCGGATCAGGTTCGCCGGTTCCGGTTGCTCGATGGTGTCGTCTGCGCGACTCTCGGATGACAGGTCCGTTTTCGGGGGGTTTCGCATGGCAACCTGCGAGGTTTGCGGTAACGACTACTGGATGGCGTTCGAGGTGCGCACCGTCGACGGGGCACGGCACACGTTCGACTGCTTCGAGTGCGCGGTGCACAAG
>NZ_JAGPXV010001096.1:0-816 GCF_018070405.1 Micromonospora sp. D75 | reverse complement strand
ACGTCGGTCTGCGGCACGGTGATCTCGTCCAGCGCGCCGTCGCCGTACACGCCGCCGGCGACCCGCTGCTCGGCCCGCCGGGCGGCGTCCTGCCGCATGTCGTCCTCACGCACGTCAACCACCTCGCAGCTCTCTCGGGGTATCGGTGTTGCGTGCCCGAGGGTGGGTGGCTGAAACCGGAACCGGCGGCGGGAGGACCGGTGTGCGCCTTCGTGTCCGGTTCCGGCTGAGAGGCCGAGCGTGGTGGCCATTCGACGGCGACCGGCGGTTACCTTGTCTCCGGCCTCGGGTAGACCCAGGGTGCCCCCGCCACAGAGCGCGAACCGCGCCGTGGCCGACCTGCGGTAGCGGGGCGAGGGTGTGCAGGTTAACGACTCATCAAATCCTGAGGAGGACCAGATGAGCACGCAGGCTGCATCCACCAGGCCGATGAACCGGCCGATGTCCGACGTCCAGAACCGGTCGAGCATGCAGGACACGTCGACCCGGCACATGCCGTCGATGCACGACGGTCACCGGGAGAACATGCCGTCCCCGGGTACGGAGACGAAGCAGGCGTTCCTGACCACCGAGTTCTGGGTGTACGCCGCAGCGGTCGCGCTCGTGGTGATCGCCGCGTTCTGGAAGGGCACCACCGCCAACGGCCTGAACATCAACAACCCGAACCAGGCCTGGTGGTACCTGACCGCGCTGACCGGCGCGTACCTGGTCAGCCGTGGCCTGTCGAAGGCGGGCAGCGCGCGCCGCTCCGGCAAGGAGCGCCGCGGACGTTGATCCGACGCCGCGCGAACGGCGACGCCCCCGGGATCCGTCCCG
>NZ_JAGPXV010001095.1:0-822 GCF_018070405.1 Micromonospora sp. D75 | reverse complement strand
GAGGCGGCGCCGTCCTCCCAGTAGGCGAGGATGACCTTGAAACCGCGGGCGGTGGCGGCGTCGATGGCGCCCCGGTAGGCCTCCCACCACGCCGTTCCCACCGTGTGGGTGTTGATGGGCAGCCGGACGGTGTTGACGCCCATGGTGGAAGCCATGTCGTCGTAGAGGGCGTTGGCCTTGGCCCGCACCGTCGCGTTGCTGTCGGAGGAGCTGAGGCCCTGCACGACGAGGGGACCGGTGCTGAAGTTGTCACCCAGCACGGCCCAGTTCATGCCTCGGAACTGGTTCGTGGCGGCGACGGCGGGCGACGACACGACGGCGACGCCGCCGACCATCGCCGTCGTCGCGGCCACCAGCACGATCAGCAGCCGGCGTAGTGACCTGGTGCTCCGCGCCGGGCCCGGTGGGCGGCGCCGCGACGAGGTGGTCCGCGTCGGGAAGTGGTCGATCATCTGATCCAGCCTCTCTGGCTCCGGACATCGGGCTGACCGCCGAATCCGCTGCTGCCCGTAGTGGTCCCAGGTCCCTCTGGAGATGGGCGCTGTTAGCGCTAACGCCGGTGGAGCGGCGTACCTCCGGGCTTCAGCGGCGGGTTGCGTGACACCGAGGCAAGGGTATGCCTTCTGGCTGTTAAATGTGCGTTGCGAACAAGTGTTCGCGATAACATCCGGGGGTGTCAAGGCATCGACATGTGTCGTCCCCTGTGGCGATCGGGGTGACGGGGTGGGGCGTGGCCCTGCGTCGACCTCGTCATCCAATGAGGCGCATGGTTCTCCAGTGGCTCGCCGCCGGCCTCCTGTTGCTGATCGGGACGGCTCGCTC
>NZ_JAGPXV010001094.1:0-824 GCF_018070405.1 Micromonospora sp. D75 | reverse complement strand
GGGGCCCGGGGGCCACGACCGGTTCGGCCCGTCCCGGCGCCGCCGGCCGACCGGCACGCGCAGAATGGGCCGGTGCGGCACGACGACGAGATCGACACACCCCGGGGACGGGCGCGGTTCCGCTTCCACCCGCCCGCAGACGGCGCGACAGTGCTGGTGCTGGGCCACGGGGCAGGCGGCGACGTGGACGCGCCGGACCTCACGGCGGTCCGGGACGCGGTGCGCGACGCCGGGGCCGGGGTGGCCCTGGTGACCCAGCCGTACCGGGTCGCCGGGCGGCGCGCGCCCGCTCCCGCCGGGCACCTCGACGAGGCGTGGACGGCGGTGCTGGCCGAGCTTCGCCGGCGCGCCCCGCAGGTGCGCGACTGGGTGGTCGGCGGCCGGTCCAGCGGCGCCCGGGTGGCCTGCCGCACCGCCGCCGCCGTCGGGGCGGCCGGAGTCGTCGCGCTGGCGTTCCCGCTGCACCCGCCGGGCCGGCCGGAACGCTCCCGGGCCGCGGAACTGCTCACCGGGCTGCCCACGCTCGTGGTCAACGGCGACCGGGACCCGTTCGGCGTGCCCGAACCCGGCCCGGGGATCGAGGTGGTGGTCCGGCCGGGACAGCGGCACGACCTGCGGGGCGACCCGGCCGGCACGGCCGCCGTGGTCCGGGACTGGCTGCGCGTACACGGATGGTTGTCCTGAGCGACGGCGCGCGCCGTGACCGTCGCCCGCGGCGGGTCGTTGCACCGGTTGGTGCCGGCCGCCCGGTTCGGGTGCGCCGGGGCCACCCTCCCAGGCCCTTCCTGGTCCCAGCGGCGGTCGCGGCCGCCGCCGGGGCCAGG
>NZ_JAGPXV010001093.1:0-826 GCF_018070405.1 Micromonospora sp. D75 | reverse complement strand
CCTTCGCCGGCATGCAGTTGCTGCCGTTCTCGATGCTGCCCGACGTGATCCGCGCGGGCGGCGGCGCCGAGCGGGCCGGCACGTACACCGGGGTGTGGACCGCCACCGAGGCCACCGGCGCGGCGCTCGGCCCGTACGCGTACGCGCTGTGCCTGGCCGCCGGCGGGTTCGTGGCCTCGACCGCCGGGCAGACCGTGACCCAGTCCCCGGCCGCGCTGGACGCGCTTCGCTACGGCTTCGGGCTGCTGCCCGCCGCCGTGATGGTGGTAGCGGTGCTGTTGCAGCGCCGCTACACCCTCGACGGCGCGGCCCGCGCCGACGCCGCCGGATAGACTTCGCCCCCGATGGACGCCGAGCCCGCCACCGACACCCGACCCTGCGCCCACTGCGGACGCGACGTGCCGCAGCGCGTCGGCGCGGGCCGCCCGTTCCGCTACTGCCGGGACAACGACGGCGCCTGCCAGCGGGCCGCGCGCAACTCGCGGATGCGTCACCGCAACTCCCCCGGCCTGCCCGGGCAGGTGGCGCGCACCTGGGAGGCGGTGGACCGGCTCGACCAGATCGTCGAGACCCTCACCGAGGCGCTGCACGCCGAGCTGTCACCGGCGGGTGTGGAACGCCAGCTCGCCGAGCTGCGCGCGGAGACGTCCGCGCAGGTGGCGGCCGCGCACGCCGAACGCGACGAGGCCCGCCGCGAGACCGAGGACGCGACCGCGGCGGCGGCCCGCGACCGGCAGCAGGCCCGCGCCGCGTACGCCGAACGCGACGCCGCCGCCGACCGGGCCGCGCGGGCGGAGGCGGCGGGCGCGACGGCCGCCGCGGGGGG
>NZ_JAGPXV010001092.1:0-831 GCF_018070405.1 Micromonospora sp. D75 | reverse complement strand
CGTGCAGGTCGACCACGCAGTAGTAGGCGTCGTGGCTGTCCTGCAACGCCACCCAGTGCCGCAGCGCGCCCAGGTAGTTGCCGAGGTGGAACGAGTCGGCCGTCGGCTGGATGCCGGAGAAGACGCGCGGGCGGGCGGGTACGTCGGACATGGCGGCAATTCTGTCAGCAAGCCCCGGCGTCCGTCATGACGGGCCGGTGGATCGGGCGGGTACGGGCGGAAGCGGACCGTTCACCTCACGCCGGGGCTCGGGCAGCCGCGCGGCGGAGACCGCCAGGCGGGACACCCGCCGGCCGTCGAGCGCCAGCACCCGCAGCAGCCAGCCGGCCGGATCGGCGGGGACCGATCCGCCGTCCGGGTCGAGCGCCACCGGCACCTCGTCCCCGGCCACCGGCAGCCGGCCCAGCGCGGCCATCACGAACCCGCCCACCGTCTCGTACGGGCCGGCGGGCAGCGGCACCCCGGTACGTTCGGCGAAGTCGGTCAGGTTGAGCCGGCCGTCCACGACGGCGGGCAGCCCGGTGGATTCCGGTTCGGGCGGGCCGTGCTCCTCGTCGCGGATCTCCCCGACCAGTTCCTCGACCAGGTCCTCGCAGGTGACGATGCCGGCGGTGCCGCCGTACTCGTCGATGACCACGGCCAGGTGGTGGCCCTCCCGGCGCATCTCGGTCAGCGCCGCGAGCACGCGCTTGCTGTCCGGCAGGCGTTTCACCTCGCGGGTCAGCTCGCCGACCACCAGCGGCCGGTCGGGTTCCGGGCGCAGCAGCACGTCCCGCAGGTGCACCATGCCGACCACGTCGTCGTGGGTGCCGTCGACCACCGGGTAGCGGG
>NZ_JAGPXV010001091.1:0-835 GCF_018070405.1 Micromonospora sp. D75 | reverse complement strand
GGCGTCGCTGCTGGCCGCGCTGGAGCAGACCGCCGCCGAGGCGGGTTTCGCGGTGAGCGTCGGCAGCGTCCGCGACCTCGACCACCGTTCCATCTCGGCGGCGGTGGAGCGGCACCTGGCGCACCGGGTGGCCGGCATAGTGGTGATCGCGCCGGTCGAGTCGGCCGGGGAGGCGCTGGAACGGCTGCCCCACGACGTGCCGCTGGTGACAGTCGACGGCGACCCCCGGCGGCCGATCCCGCTGGTCACCGTCGACCAGGTCGCCGGCGCCCGGGCCGCCACCGAGCACCTTCTCGCCGCCGGGCACCGCACCGTCTGGCACGTGTCCGGCCCGTCGGACTGGTTCGACAGCGCCGGCCGGATCGAGGGGTGGCGCGAGGCGTTGCGGCAGGCGGGCGCCGAGGTTCCGCCGCTGGTCCCGGCGGACTGGTCCGCTGCCGCGGGTTACCGGTGCGGGCAGATGCTGGCCCGGATGCCGGAGGTCACCGCGGTCTTCACGGCGAACGACCACCTGGCGCTCGGCGTGCTGCGCGCGTTGCACGAGCACGGCCGCCGCGTACCGGACGACATCAGCGTCGTCGGGTTCGACGACGTGCCGGAGGCGGCGTACTTCATTCCGCCGCTGACCACGGTGCGGCCCGACTTCACGGCGGTGGCCGCGGCGAGCCTGGACCTTCTGCTGGCCCAGATCGAGTCGGAGTCGGCAGGCCCGCTGCGCCAGACCATCGCCCCGACGCTGGTCCCGCGCCGAAGCGTGGGCCCACCCCCCACCCGCTGACCCACCCGGCGCCCCACCCGCCCTCGCCGATCTTGCACTTCGCGCCCGCAGGATGTC
>NZ_JAGPXV010001090.1:0-835 GCF_018070405.1 Micromonospora sp. D75 | reverse complement strand
CAGCACCAGCGGACGGCACAGGCCCTGGTCGCGCCGTCCCGCCGAGCGGGTCTGCCAGCGGTACGCCCAGCCCAGGTTGACGAGTTGGTTGACCACCGTGGCGGGGCGGCCGTCGGCCGGGCTGACCGGGCTCGCGTCCAGCCGCGCGCCGGCGGGCCGGGACGGGTCGAGCAGCCGTACGCTGTCGCTGATCTTGAACGGCAGGGGCGGCGGTACGGGACGCAGCGCCACCACGACGTCCTCCCGGGGGTTGACCCGGACGGTGTCCTTCCAGCCCAGCTCGCCCGGCTCGGGCGGGCGCAGCGTGCCGTCCCAGCCGACCCGGTTGACCAGTTGCACGTCGCAGCCCTCGATGTGCACCAGATGGGTGCGCGGCGCGTCGCCGACGATCCGCCACAGTTGCGTGCCGTCGCCCGGCGCGCCGACCGGCACGGCCGGGTCGGTGGCGTGCAGCACCTCGGTGGCGGGTTCCACCGGGCCCAGCGGCAGCGTGGCCGGCAGCAGCGGCCCGCTGACCGGGTGGCCGACTCCGAGGCGGCCAACCGCGCGGCCGTGCCGGGGCTCGAACACCTGCCCGACCGACTTCACCGCCAGCGGCAGCGTGACCGGGGCCGCCGCGCCGGGCGGGGTGAACGTGACCGAGCCGTCCCGCGCGCCGACGAGCGTCGGACGCGGCGTGTGGGTGCCGAACGCGGCGTCGTACGCCGGTTGCGGCACGATCGGCGGCGGCTGGCTGTGCGCGTACGCCCCGGGTAGTCGGTCGGCGAGCCGGCGCGTGTCGTACGGCTCGGCCGGTGTGCCGGTGACCCGGATCTGGAGCAGCGTGCGGGTGTTC
>NZ_JAGPXV010001089.1:0-838 GCF_018070405.1 Micromonospora sp. D75 | reverse complement strand
CCGAGCACCTCCACCCCGGCGGTCGGCGGACCGTCCCCGGTCAGCGGGGTGACAGCGGTGAGCCGCCCGTCGGTCGCCTCGATCAGCACATCCCGGGTGGGCTCGGCGCGGTCGGGCAGCCAGGCGTACTCGGCCAGCCAGCGGGTCAGCGGCATGCCAGCTCCTCCAGGACCCGGGCCAGGGCGGTCACCCCGGCGGCGCAGTCGGCGTCGGTGGCCGCCTCGGCGGGGGAGTGCGACACCCCGGTCGGGTTGCGCACGAACAGCATCGCGGTGGGCAGGTGCGCCGCCAGCACCCCCGCGTCGTGCCCGGCGCCGGTGGGCAGCACCGGCGCGCCGAGCAGCGTGACCAGCCGGTCGGCCAGCCCGCGGTCGAACGCGACGAGCGGGGTCGCCGACTCCTGGGTGCAGGTCAGCGCGGTGCCGTCGCGGCCGGCCCGGTCGGCGGCCTTGGCGCGTACCGCCTCGACCAGACCGTACAGCGTCTCCGCCTCGGCCGCCCGCGCGTCCAGCCAGCCGGTGACCCGGGACGGGATCGCGTTCGTGGCGTTCGGCTCGACCGACACCCGGCCCACTGTGGCGTGCGCGTCGCGCAGCCGGGCCTCCTTGTTCGCGGCCAGCACGGTGAACGCGTAGGTGAGCATGGGATCGCGGCGGTCGGCCATCGCTGTCGTACCCGCGTGGTTGCCCTCGCCGGTGAAGTCGAACCGCCACCGGCCGTGCGGCCAGATCGCGGAGGCCACCGCGACCGGCGCGTCCTGGTCGACCAGCGCGCGGCCCTGCTCGACGTGCAGCTCCACGAAGGCCGCGAAGCGGCCGAGCAGCGCCGGGTCGGCGCC
>NZ_JAGPXV010000110.1:0-12231 GCF_018070405.1 Micromonospora sp. D75 | reverse complement strand
ACCCGGCGACCCACCCCACCATCCTCACTGTCTGCCATCGACCCGCCCCCTGGGAGAGCGGGCTGCCGCCCGGCCCGCCACGTCAAGCGGACCTTGACGCAGGTTCGGACGCTGGCGGGCCGGGCGGGGGTCTGCTCGGCTTGCCCGGGTCGATGGCAGGCGGGATGGCCTACCGCAACCACCCACGGACCGTGAGCCGCCCGCGCTCGTAGCGATCCTGCGTGCGCACATCGAGCGGTTCGGGGTCGCCAAGGACGGCCGGCTGTTCCAGAGCGAGCGGGGCAACGTGGTTGCGGCCTCGACGTACTCGCGGGTGTGGGATGAGGCGCGTCGACTGGCGTTGACACCACGTCAGGTTGACTCTCCGCTCGCTGGTCGCCCGTACGACCTGCGGCACGCTGCCGTGTCGCTGTGGCTCAACGCTGGTGTACCGGCGACCGAGGTAGCCGACCGGGCCGGGCACTCCGTGGACGTACTGCTGAAGGTCTACGCCAAGTGCATCGACGGCGCGGAGGCCACCGTCAACGACAGGATCTCTGAGGCTCTGACTGGTGTGGCATGGCCCGCATGATGTCTGCCGTTCCGGATCTTGTCCCGGCGGTATCGGCTGACCTGGGAAGATGCCTTCAAGGTCATTCCGCGTCCGTTCCGCGACCTACGACAAACGGCGGCTTCTGGTGGCACACGGCTGCACACCTGTTCGAATTGAGCGACGTATGTATTGCAAGCTCAGGCAGCGTTTCGGCTGCGTATCGAGGTGCCCCCGGCAGGATTCGAACCTGCGACACACGGTTTAGGAAACCGATGCTCTATCCCCTGAGCTACGAGGGCGCGAGGGCACAGTCTAGCGACCTGGGGTTCACCTGGGGTGGCAGGGAGTGGCCCCCGCTCACCCACGTTCCCCGGACCGCCGTTCTCCCAGCCCAGGAGCACACCTGAGCACACGAACCCCGGTTTGCGGCCGGCGGTCGGCCATGGTGACCCTCGTTGGCACCGGTCCACCCCGGTCGGCATCCGCTGGAGGAGTCTCCAGGTGACTCTGGTTGATCTTGGCGGGCAGGATGAAGTGGCCGGCGTCGACTGTCTGGGGCGTCACGCTGACACGCCGCACCGGCCCTCCACGATCCTCGCCACACCTTGGCGACGGTCAGCGAAGAACCATGCGTCAGGTGTCGAGGCCTGCGAGGTTGAGGCGTTCGAGCAAACTGGGCTTGCGGGCATGCGCCGCCCGGAGCTCGGCCAGCCGGTGCTGGAACGACGAACTGTCCCCGTCGCGTTCGCTGAGTTCGCGCAGGTCGATGAGGAGTTGCACGGCGGTGTCGTACTCGCGGGGTTTCTTGGTGGCGATGAGCTCGTCGACTCGCTGCCAGGCGGCGGGTTGGTCGACTGCGAGGGTGTCGAGGTGCCGTTGCCGGGCTGCTACGGCGGACCGTTCGCGGCGGATCCGGTCGCGTTCGCGTTGCTCAGCGTCCCGTCGTTCCCGTTCGGCGCGCAACCCCGCGGCGGTGGAGAGCAGTTCCCCGGCGGTACGGGCGGCTGCCGGGGTGGGCGTATCAGTGCGGTGTGCGTCGCGGTAGCGGCGCAGCAGTCGGTTGCGCAGGTGGCTGTCGCCGCCGGTGATCAGGTCGGTCAGGATGGCGTCCTTGTCCCGAGCGGGCAGCCCGACGACCCAGGTGCGTAGTTGCGCAGCGGTCGGTTCGCCGGAGGTGGCCGGCGGCGGTCCGGCCGCCGCGGCCGCGATCAGGTCGGGGTCGATGCGTAGGAACTCGGCGACGGCGGTGAGGGACGCGTCGAGGGTCCCCAGCCGGGCGGGGACGGGCGGTTCAGGCTCGTCGTCGGCGATCTCGGCGGACTGTACGCAGCGCAGCCAGGCCAGGTAGAGCAGGCGCAGGTCGCCGGCGGCGAGGCGGGCCCGGACCGGGATGACGGAGGCGAGGAGGCCGTGGCCGTCGAGGTCCCACTCGTCGGTGCCGTCCTCGTCCTCGTCGTGCAGGTCGATGATGACGTGCTTGCCGGTGGTCCACGCGGATGCGCTGTCCCCTTGGCAGTACTGGGAGACGGTGGCGGGGTCGAGCACGTGTTTCGGTAGCCGCAGCATGAGCTGGCGGGTGCCCCAGTTCGTCAGGTACAGGTGCGCGTCGAAGTACCGCTCCATCAGCGTGCGCGGGTCGCCCTTGAAGTCGCCCCACTCGTAGGTGTTGACGAAGCTGGTGGCGGTGATGTCGGCCCGGGTCGACAGCGACCGAAGCTCGGCCCGCTCCCGGCCGGTGAGGGGCCGGTCGACGGCGGTGAACTCGTAGTACTGGTACTCGCTCACCGTGGCCTACCGTCCGGCCCAGTGCCGGTAGGCGTCGATCCACGCGGCGCCGTCCGGCGCGGGGGTGAGCAACGGCAGGTCGAGGAGATCGATCCTCTGCCGGTGGCGACCTCGGGCGCAGACCGCGACGATGTTGTCCGCCGCCAGCTCGGCCTTCCGTACGGTGGCCTCGACGCCGAGGACGGTGGTGGTGAACGGCACCGCCAGATGCTCCTCGATCATGGTGAACAGGCCGGCGCGCTCGTCCTCATGACCGTCCGTGTCGGCGGTGGCTTCCTCGATCATCGCCTCCAGCGCGGCGTTGTCCTTCGATGCCGTCGGCGGAGGATAGCGGACCGGTGCCGGGATGTTCGACGCCCGATGCGCGAGGATGGTCGGCATGGGTTCGGTGGCCGAGTTCGTCGATCTTCGGCGGGAGGTGGAGCGGTTACGGGCAGAGAACGCCCGACTGGGACGTCTGCTGGAGCTGCGCGGCCAGGACACGACTGCGGCGCCGGAGCAGTTGTCCGCGCCGGTTGAGCCGCCAGGGCTGGTCACCATGGCTTCGCCGACTCGGGACAAGCTGGCGTTGTTCGCCGACCGGTTCCGGGCCCGGGCCGACGTGTACGCCGTGCGGTGGGACAACGCCCGTACCGGCGCTGCCGGGTGGATGCCCGCAGTCGCCGGTGGCTGGCGTAAGGGTATGGACCGGCGCGGTGCCACCTACCTGCCCCGCACGACGGAGGTCGTCGCGGCGCATCTGGTCGGCGACGTGTTCATGGGCCTATACCCGCTGATGCCCGGCAACACCTGCCACTTCGTCGTGGCCGACTTCGACGGGCCGACGGCGATGCTCGACGCCCTCGCGTACGTGAAGGCGGCGCGAGCCAGCGCGGTGCCGGCCGCGTTGGAGATCTCCCAGTCAGGCCGTGGTGCCCACGTGTGGGTCTTCTTCACCGGTGCTGTTGCCGCGGCCACCGCGCGGGCCGTCGGCACGGTCCTGCTGCGGGAGGCGATGGTGCTGCGCGGGTCGATGGATCTGCGGTCGTACGATCGGCTTTTCCCCAACCAGGACGTCCTGCCCGAGGGTGGCTTCGGCAACCTCATCGCCGCACCCCTGCAGGGCCGCCGCCGCAAGGACGGGCTGACCACCTTTCTCGACCTCGGCACGCTCGAGCCACACGCGGACCAGTGGGCGTTCCTGTCGACGCTGGACCGGCTCAGCCCCGGCGACGCCGAACACGTCGCCCGGCAAGCGAAGCAAGCCGCCACTGGTGCCGACCTCGCCATGATGAGCCGGTCCGCCGCGACCCAGGTCCATCCACCGCTTCCTTCGGTGGTCCACGCGGAGGCCGGTGCCGGGCTGAGCATCGACGCCAGGCAGCTCACCCCCGCCGCGTTGGCGACGTTCAAGCACGCCGCCGCCATGGCCAACCCGAAGTTCTACGAGCTGCAACGACTCCGCAAGTCCACCTGGGACACCCCACGCTTCATCCAGGGCTACGACCTCACCCTCGACGACCACCTGGTCCTCCCGCGGGGCCTACGGCACACCATCGCCACGATCGTCGAACACGCCGGGTCACGGCTGGCCGTCACGGACGCACGAAACGCCGGAACCGAGATCGACACCGCGTTCACCGCCGAACTCACCCGCAGGCAGGCCAACGCCGTCGGCGCGCTTCTCGCCCACGACGACGGAATCCTGGTCGCGCCACCCGGTTCCGGCAAGACCGTCATGGCCTGCGCCGTGATCGCCGAACGCAACACCTCCACCCTCATCCTCGTCGACCGCAAAGCCCTCGCCGACCAGTGGCGCACCCGCATCCAACAGTTCCTCGACATCAAGCCCGGCCAACTCGGCGGCGGCCGACGCAAGCTCACCGGCACGGTCGACATCGCGCTGCTGCCCTCCCTCGCCCGGCGTGACGACGTCGCCACCCTGACCCAGGGGTACGGGCACGTCATCGTCGACGAATGCCACCACCTCGGCGCCGCAGCCTACGAGCACTCGGTCAAACGGATCGCCGCGCAGTTCTGGCTCGGCCTCACCGCCACACCTACCCGCCGCGACGGCCTCGGCCAACTCGTCACCTGGCAACTCGGACCCGTCCGCCACACCCTGACCGACGAGGAACAAGGCACCCTCGCGGCAGCGATGCACACCGACGCCGGACCACGTCGAGCGCTGTTCATCCACGAGACCACATTCCAGCCCGGCGACATCGACCTGGACGCGCCCGGCGCGCTCGCCGAGGTGCACCGACGGCTGGCCCTCGACGAGCCCCGCAACACCCAGATCGCCGACGACGTCGCCGCAGCCCTCACCCGCGGCCGCAACTGTCTCGTCCTGACCCGACGGGTCGCCCAGGTCGGGGCACTCGCCGCCCTGCTCGCCGCACGTGGACACCAGGCTCTCGTACTCCAAGGCGCGATGAGCACCCGCGAACGGCGGGCCATCGTTGACCGGCTCGACGGCGCCAAGATCGGCGACGGCCTGCTCGTCATCGGCACCACGCCGTTCATCGGTGAGGGCTTCGACGCCCCCGCCCTCGACACCCTCTTCCTCGCCGGTCCGATCTCCTACGACGGCCTACTCGTCCAATGCGCCGGCCGCGTCATCCGCGCCGCGCCCGGCAAGGACCTCGCCGAGGTCCACGACTACCACGACCCGGCCACTCCCATCCTCGCTGCCTCACTCCCACGCCGCATGCCCGGATACCGGGCCCTCGGCTTCACCAGAACATGAGTACATCCCCTCGCGATCATCATGACTGGTCCGCCGGCTTCCAAAGAATGACGTACGCCAAGCGTGCTGGGCCTAGCCTGGTAGACTAAAGGCCATGGGCCGGTTCTCCGAGGATGAGCTGCAGGCGGTTGTCTCCCGGTATGAGGCGACGCGGGCCGCCGCACTGATCGAGCGGGACGAGCAGCTGCGGGCGTTTCACGCGGCCGGATGGCGGCCGGTGGATCTGCAGCGCGTCACCGGGTACAGCCGGGAGACGATCCGTCAGGCGCTACGACCGGAAGTCCGGCGGGCGACGAACCTCAGCCGGCGCAGGATGTCACCCCAGCCGCCAGCGGACTACCAGCCCTACGGCGACCGGAGGCCCTACGTGGTGGCCGAAACCCTCGCCGATCTGCACGGCCCGACCGACGGCTCCGTGACGCTTCCGCGTCACCTCGACTGGTCCGGGCATGCCGAGTACGACCTGAACCGGCCCGCACGCCTGGCCAGCATGTACAAGGTGGTGCTCACCGAAGCCAGCACCGTCGAGGACCTGCACACCTGGCTCGATGCCGACCTCCTCCGGCGACTCTGGCCCACTCTCTGGCTGCCATCCCAGCTCCGCCAACGCTGGGAGGACGCCTTCCCCGAACTCGCCGCCACACGCAGCAACGCGGCATAGCGGTGGACCCCTTCCACGAACGCCTCGCCCGTACCGGGCTCGCGGCGGCCGACCGATACGGCTTCGCGCTGGCCGGCGGTTACGCGGTCCAGGCCGCTGGGCTCCTGGAGCGGCCCAGCGAGGACGTCGACCTGTTCACCGCCTGGGACCGCCGCGGCGCCTTCACCGCCGCAGTCGCCGCCGTCGTACACGCCTACCGAGACGACGGCCTCACCGTCGAGACCGAGCGGCAGTACGACACCTTCGCCCGGCTCACAGTCACCGATGGCGCGCGGGTTTCCAAGGTCGAACTCGGCGTGGACTGGCGCGCCAACGAACCGATCCTCATGGCGATCGGACCCGTCCTCCACCCCGACGACGCGGTCGCGAACAAGATGAGCGCCCTCTACGGACGAGCGTTCGCCCGCGACTTCATCGACATCGACGCCACGCTCCGATCCGGCCGCTACACCCGCGACGCCCTCCTCGCCCTCGCGCAGCGCGCCGACCGTGGGTTCGACCCGCGCATCTTCGCCGACGCCCTCGGACAAGCCACCCAACTCGATCCCGACGACTTCACCCAGTACGGCGTCACCGGCCCAGTGCTGGACGATCTCTTAAGCCGATTCGCCGAGTGGCGCCGCGAACTGCTCGACTACGAGGAAGGGTGACTCGGCTTCCGACTCACGGCAACGTTGAGCCTGCACCCGCAGTACCCACCACCTACGTTCCTCGGACCGTCGTTCGCCCAGCCCAGGACCACCCGCGGAGCACACGAACCCCGGGTTGCGACCGGCGGTCGGTCGCGGTGACCCGCGTCGGCACCGGTTGACCCGGGTTGGCATCCGCTTGAGAAGTCTCCATGTGACTTCAATTGATCTCGGCGGGCAGGGTGGGCCGGCTGGCGCGGGTGGGGTTGCGTCGGCGGCGAGCAGCCTGGTTCAGGCTGCGGCGCGGATCACCCGGTGCCGGTCGAGTGAATTCTTGGGGCCGCGGATGAGTGCCCGGACAACGTCAACGCGCGTCGCCGGGCGAGAGCGAGGATGGCTTGCCGATGGTTCTTTCCTTGCTCGCGCGGTCCGCCCATCAACATCGAGAGATCGAAGTATGTAATCGCCGAGATGCCGGTCCGTTCGGTTGTCCCGCGACCGGCCCGGGCTGGCTGCGCGACCGGCAGCCTGGCCGATGGCGGTTACCGCATCGGACTCGAGGCCCGGGACACCGTCACCGGCCAGATCCTCGGCCGGGCCGACGTTACGCACGGGCGGGAACAGCGGGCCCCCACCACCTCAAGGTGATCAACCAGCGCACGTACTCCGGCGGCATCCACCGTGGCGCGGGCGCAAAGTGCGCTGCGGGCACGGCGACCTCCAGGTCGCCGTGCCCGCGGGTCTGCGCGCCGTGGAACAGATCCACCACCTGGCCAGCCGTGACGTACCAAGGAACTGCGGAGGCGTCGGCCAAAACAGCGCGGATGTCAAGCCCTCACGCGTCGACATCAGGAGGGCGCACGACCACCAGCCTGAAGCGGACGAGGGCCGGACAAGAGAGTCGTCTGCCCGTCGAGGGACGGGCGGTCGCCCTCGCCCACCCGCGCCGAACCATCCGTCGGAACCTCGGGGATCGGCGTTCCCTCGCACTCCGCTCCCCGTTTCGGCAGCTTGCCGTTCAGCAGGTAGTCGTCGATGGCGGCGTCGACGCAGGCGTTGGTGCCGTGGACGACGTGGTACCCATCGCGGGGAACGCTGAGGAGCCGGTGCCCGAGCAGGTCCGCCATCGCCCGACCGCCCTCGTACGGCGTCTGCGGGTCGAACTCCTCCTGCACGACCAGCCCCGTCGGGTAGCCGCTGCGGCGCAGCTTCACCAGCGGCTCGACCCGCTCCACCGAGCCGAAGGTGCACTCACGCGGAGAAACCGCCGAAGCACCCCAGCCGTATGGGAAGTGCTCGGAGAAGTAGCGCATGTCCGCGTAGTACACCTTGAGGTCGGCGGGCCATTCGGCCTCGCAGTTGACTGCCTCCCAGACGCCATTGCTGGTCGGCGGCGGGTCGGCCTGGATCTCTTGCTGAAGAGCCAACGCCCGGCCCAGGTCACCCGGCACGTCCGAGGGTGTCTCGACCTGCTGACGCAGCCGGCTCGCCGTCGCTGCGAAGAAGTCCCAGTACGCCACCTCGTTGGTGGCCCCGATGAGGCTGTCGAACTCGGTGCCGTCGTACACGAAATCACCCTGGTCGATCGGGCGTTGCTCCAGCTTCGCCCGGGTCCGTTCGATCGTGGCGCGCACCTGCGACCGGGTGGTTCCCAGCCCGTAGATTCCGTTGCGCTCGGCCACCCACGTCATCCAGGCGTCGGCGGTTCTACGTTGGGCGATTGCTTGTTGCTTCCACGCCTCCCGCCATATCCATTGCGGGTGGATCGCGGAGTCCAGGACGTTGCGGTTCAGTCGCTTCGGAAAAAGCGTGCCGTAGACGGCCGTCACGTACGTGCCGTAGGACTTCCCCATCAGGTTCAGCTGACGCTCACCCAGGACCGCGCGGACGATGTCGAGATCTCTGGCGTTGTTGGCGGTGGTGAAGTAGGGACGCCGGGCACCGTCCGCGCGTTCGCATTGCTGATCACGCCTGCGGAACTCCTCGGTGTACGCCCGCATCTGCGCGTCGGTGAAGCGCGTCCTACCGGACAACTGCACGCTCGTGCCCTCGCACAGCAGAGGCTGCGACTGCCCGACACCGCGCGGGTTGTACCCGATGATGTCGTACCGCGTTGACAGCGCCTCGTACGCCGGGTCCTCCGGCGCGTAGATTCCCTGCCCGCCCGGCCCACCGGGGACCTCGACCAGTACGCCGAGCCGGTTCGGCTGATCGCTCGCCAGGCGCCGGGAGAGCTCGACGGTCTCCCGGGGGCCGTCCGGCCGCCGGTAGTCCAACGGCACCCGCACAGTCGTGCACTCCACCGCCGGGGACGCGCTCCCGGCACGGGGAAGCGCGGACGCCGAAGCATCCGGTGACCGCCTCGGTGGCACCGGCGGGCGGGGGCAGGGTCCCCACGCAGGACGCTGCGCGTAGAACTCCGCCAGTCCGACCGGCACCGCGTCGGACTTCGGCGCGGTGTTCGCCTCGGCGACAGGCACCACCTGTACGCACAGAGCCGCTGTTGCCGTGGCAATCAGACCGGCCTTTGCTCTGCGTCTCATCCCAAGCCTTCATTCTTCGCGACAGGAGCCGCTGAAGCGGCCCTGCGGAACAGCACCGTCGTGGTGCCGGCGCTGGCCGTCATGGCCGCAGGGCGGTCGCGGCCGGAGTCCAGGTCGACTCGTCCTCGACGTCGGCGACCGTGATCCCCTTGGCGATCTTCTCCAGCTCGACCCGCGGCAGCGTGTTACCGGCACCATCGGGGCTGACCTCGACTACGACTGCGCCGTCGGCGCTCCGGACCTGGCACCAGATGTCGACCTGCGGGCCGTCCCACCCGGGCCGGTCGGGTACGTCGTAGCACTTCGTCACACCGGGCTCCGGCGTCTGGTTCGCGCTGCTGCTCGGGATGACCGAGATGTGGAACCCGTCTTTGATGCCACCCTCGCTCGCCTCGTACGGTGCGGTCAGCCCGGTGGTGGGCGCGGCGGACCTGGTGTACGTCGCGCCGCCGTAGTCGCCGCCGCGGGCCGAGGCGATGCCGCCGAGGCCCGCCGTGGCGTGGGTGCCGATCTGCAACGGCACGTAACCGTCCGGCAGGTAGCCCACCGTGAAGGGCACCAGGGCCGGCGTCGGCCTGCTGGGCTTCAGGCCTTCGACCAGGCCGCCCAGCTCCTCGAAGCTCGGCGTGGCCTTGTCGCCGGAGTACGACGTGACAGCCGCCCAGGCGTTGTCGGCGTACTCCCAGGCGAAGAGCTTGTTGCCGCCATCCACCGGGCGCTGCGGGTCAAGGCCGACCGGCAGCGTCGCCTGCACGGCCCTGCGCCCGGCCACGGTGACGTTCGCGCCGTCCTTGATCCCGGCCGGGTCGAAGGCACCGGGCCGGTAGACGGTCAGGTACGCCAAGAGGGCCGGCTTCCCGTTTTCCTTGTTCCGCAAGAACGCGTCGCCCTGCTCCTCCACCTCCTGGCGGGTCATGGGCTTGTCGTTCGAGGTGTGACCGTCGGAGTAGACGGGAGCGATCTGGTACGCGGTGGACGCGACGATCGGGTCCTGCACATGCAGCGTGCCGGCGTCGTACCCGGTGAAGGTGAAGGTGAACGACGCGGCGTCGGGCCACTCGGCCCCGGCCGGCTCGGACGCCGCCGCACCGGCCACGAACGGCGCGGCCGGGGGGCTCTGCTGCGCACCCAGAGCCGGTACCACGAACGCACCGGCGACCACGGCCACGACGAGGCCCGCCGCGCCGGCTGACGCGAATCCGGCCCGACGGCGGCGCTGCGCCCGCCGCCCTGCCGTGATGATGTCGTCGACGGTGCGGGACATCGGCGGCTCATCGCCCGTTACCGCGTCCACGAGATCATGCAACCGCATGGGTCCACTCCTTTATCGATGGTCCGTTGAGATCGGTACGGTCGCCGCCGAGTGACTCGCGCAGCTTCGCCAGGCCACGGGACACCTGACTCTTGGCCGTGCCCACCGTGCAGTTCAGGACGCTGGCGGTGTCCTCCAGGCTCAGATCCAGGTAGTGCCGGAGAACGACCGCGGCTCGCTGCCGGGGTGGCACCGAGTCGAGCGCCGCCCGCAGGCGCATCCGCTCGTCGCTCGCGCCGGCGGGGTCGCGCAGCGCGATGTCCGGCATGGCGTCACCGGCCGACCGCTCGCGCCGCCACGGCCGACGGGTCTCGTCGACCGCGGCCCGGTAGACCATGGTCTTGACGTAGAGATCGGGCCGGTCCAGCTTCCGCCAGCGGGGATAGAGCTTGACCAGAGCATTGGCCACGGCGTCCTCCGCCGCGTGCCAGTCGCCGCAGGTCACGTACGCCAGCTTGCGCAGTGACGCCATTTCTGACGTCACGAACTCGCGGAATGCTTGCTCGTCTTCGGCTATCAAGTGCGCTGCCTCCTCGTGACGGAGGTAGAACGGAACCGCCCACCCGGAAAGTTGCACCGCTCGAAGAGGTTGGCGGATCGACAGGATGATCGAGCGGGTTCTACGGTCGCGCCGACGCGCTCTGAAGAGAGCATCGTCGCGGTCGAGCAGGTGGTGGTACCGGGCACTCCGAGGACCGAGAGGGCGTGGTCTGCTGATCTTCAGCACCGGGCGCGAGGTGCCGGTTCGGGGTCCGGCCGACGGCGCTGGTTCAGTGGCTCCGAACGCCTGGCTGGTGAGTTGGAAGATCAGCTCGTGGTCGGCGGACAGAGCAAGGTGCGCACTCTCCTGGGACGATCCTGCCCTCGTCGCTGCGTCGGCGCAGATCGATCGCGTCGAGCTGCGATGTAGCGGCGGCCGTGCGGCGTACGATCAGAATGGCGCGGGTCCGCGGCCTGCCAGCGACATCAATACCTGCGTGGCGAGTAGCTTGCGTATGCGGGTGACGGCGACTGTCCCCACCCGATCGTAGGGCAACTCCAATTGCAGCCCCTGGTCTGCGTTGCGAAGGTCTGCCGTGATCTCGTCTGGACGGAACGTGCCGCTCCAGCCGTTGAGTCCTCCGCGCTGGTTGGTGCTGAGGGAAGCCATGCCGGAGATGCAGGCGCCGTCGGCCAGGATCAGCCTCGCAGGACCGGAGTAGGTCGTCGTCATAGTCATCAACCCTTCAGAATGTAGCGCCGTGCACCCCGGGCCCTGGCTGTCTGACAGTCATGAGGAAAGGCGTCGAGTCCGGCCATGGTGAGCTCCAACTGGACCGCGACCGTACGTGCCTCGACCGTCAGGGCGGCGGCGGAGCGGTATTCGGCTCGTGAGGGATAAGGGTCGATACTCTGCCGACCTTCTGCCGATCAGACGATTCTCGTGATGCCGTGGCGAGCATGAGACGCCGAACGGCGGCCCGCTGAACCAGTCGGGCCGCCGTTCAGAAAGTGTGGATCAGAGCGGGCGGATGTTTTCCGCCTGCGGGCCCTTCTGGCCCTGGGTGATGTCGAACTCCACCTTCTGATTCTCGTCGAGGCTGCGGAAGCCGCTCGCCGAGATCGCGGAGAAGTGGGCGAAGACATCGGCGCCGCCGCCGTCCGGGCTGATGAAGCCGAAGCCCTTGTCGGCGTTGAACCACTTCACGGTGCCTGTAGCCATGTCTGCTCCTTCGCAGGCTGTTAGAGACCGCACGGTGCGGACCCTTACGCCGCCGCGTTGATGACCCGCGTCGAACCGACACGAAAAACGAAAAGCGCCTGGATGGGTTTCAGATGCCCCATCAGGCGCCGGAAAACGTCTACGGAAATCAAAACTGCAACCCGGCCACCGTAGCACATGATCCGTCGTTGAGCCGATGGCGACGAGTGGGTCCCCACGGAGCTTGCTTCCCTGCGGAGGCGCGCCCGGATCCACGCCGTGCTCGGCCACCGGCGGCCGACAGCCGCTCGACCGCCGGCTACGAACAGCAACATCCCGGCCGATGGCCGGGATACGAAG
>NZ_JAGPXV010000011.1:0-25339 GCF_018070405.1 Micromonospora sp. D75 | reverse complement strand
GCCGACAAGCTGTTCCAGCTCGCCGCCGCCCAGGCGCCCCGGCTGACCCACCGCGGCTACGCCGAGGAGCTGACCGGCCGGACCATCGTGGTCTTCGGCGGCAGCTACGGCATCGGCCACGACCTCGCCGAGCTGGCCCGCGGCTACGGCGCGCAGGTCTTCCCGTTCAGCCGCTCCACCACCGGCACCCACGTCGAGCGCGCCGAGGACGTCACCGCCGCGCTGAAGACCGCGTTCGAGGCCACCGGCCGGATCGACCACGTGGTGGTCACCGCCGGCATCCTGGAGAAGGGCGCGCTCGCCGAGATGGACTCCGAGACGATGGACCGTCTCCTGCACGTCAACTTCGTCGGCCCGGTCACCATCGCGCGCCAGTCGCTGCCGTACCTGCAGCAGACCAAGGGCCAGCTGCTGCTCTACACGTCCAGCTCGTACACCCGGGGCCGGGCCCGCTACGCGCTCTACTCGGCCACCAAGGCCGCGCTGGTCAATCTCACCCAGGCGCTCGCCGACGAGTGGGTCGAGTTCGGCGTACGGGTCAACTGCGTCAACCCGGAGCGCACCGCCACCCCGATGCGGACGCGGGCGTTCGGCGAGGAGCCGGAGCACACGCTGCTCTCCTCCGAGGCGGTCGCGCAGGCGTCCCTGGACGTGCTGATCTCCGAACTGACCGGCCAGGTGGTCGACGTGCGCCGGTCCCCCGGCGAGCAGGTCGCCGCCGTACCGGCGCAGCCCGGCGCCGACCGGTCCGAGCTGTCCACCGGCGCCTGAGACCGACGGGACGTGCCAGATGCGTGGTGACCTGGTCCGCAAGCTGCTCGCCCGAGTACTGACCACCGGGCTGGCGGTGCTGGCCTTCCTCGTCGTGGCGCTCACCGGCGCCACCGGCTGGGGCCTGGCCCTGGCCGTCGCGGCGCTCGCCGCCACCGCCTGGGAACGCCGGGTCCGGCCGTCCGCCGACGGTCTCGCCGAGACGGTGCTCGTCGCCGCCGGCATCCTCGTCGGCTACGCCCGGCGCCTCGACGACGGCTTCGACCCGGCCCTCGCGGCCACCGCGCTGGTCCTGCTCGGCCTGGTGCTGCTGGTCGGCCCGCTGCGGCAGGCCGGCGCGCTGGAGATCCGGGCGGCGAACCTTCCGGTACGCACGTGGACGCCGCTGGTAGCCGCCCGGCTCGGTGACGCGCTGCTGGTGCTGCTCGCCGTGGTGGCGTTCGCCGCCGCGCTGGCCCTGCCCGCCTTCACGGCGCTCGCCGCCGCGCTGCTCGTCGGCGCCGGCTGCGGGGCGGTCGCGCTCGACCTCGCCCGGCGCCGGTTCCGGCCGCCCGCCGGCGGGGGCCCGGTCGGCCGCGCGCTGCGCCGCCACCAGCCCGAGTTCGTGCTGCACTTCTCCGCGCCGCCCGGCTCCGAGTACCAGGTCACCATGTGGCTGCCGTACCTGGAACGGATCGGCCGCCCGTTCATGGTGGTGCTGCGCGAGCCGGAGCTCCTGCCGGCCGTCGCCGCCGCCACCCGCGCCCCGGTGGTCCTCTGCCCCACCCTGAAGGCGCTCGACGAGGCGCTGGTGCCCAGCCTGCGCGTCGCCTTCTACGTCAACCACGGCGCGAAGAACGCCCACCTGATCCGGTTCAACCAGCTCACCCACGTGCAGCTCCACCACGGCGACAGCGACAAGGCCCCGAGCGCCAACCCGGTCTCGGCCATCTTCGACAAGATCTTCGTGGCCGGGCAGGCCGCGATCGACAGGTACGCCCGCGCCGGCGTGGAGATCCCCGCCGACAAGTTCGTCGTGGTCGGCCGGCCCCAGGTCGAAGCCATCGAGGTACGCCGGGAGCCGGTCGCCGCGTCGGCGCACCCGACGGTCCTCTACACCCCGACCTGGACCGGGCACCACGCCGACGCCAACTACTGCTCGCTGCCGGTGGCCGAGACGCTGATCCGCCGGCTGATCGACCGCGGGGCGGCGGTGATCCTGCGCGCCCACCCGTACACCGACAAGAACCCGGCCTCGGCCCGCCAGCTCGCCCGGCTCACCGAGCTGCTCGCCGCCGACCGGGCCAAGACCGGCCGCCCGCACCTGTTCGGCGCCGCCGCGGCCCGCGAGCTGACGCTCACCGAGTGCGTCAACCGCGCCGACGCGCTGGTCTCCGACGTCTCCGGCGTCATCTCCGACTGGCTCTACTCCGGCAAGCCGTACGCGGTCACCGACACCGGCGCCGACGGCGAACACTTCGTCGAGCGGTTCCCGCTCGCGGCGTCCGGCTACGTGCTGCGGCGCGACATGTCCAACGTGGACCAAGTGATCACCGACCTACTCGACGCCGACCCGAAGGCCGCGCAGCGCTGGGCGGCGCGCACCCGCTACCTGGGCGACTTCCCCGCCGACGCCTACGCCGAGGCGTTCCTCGCCGCCGCCCGCCGCGAGCTGGAGGCCGACTGGGCGGTCCCGGCGCAGCGCGCCGTCGTGTAGGCCCCGCTCTACAGGTACGCGTCGAGCAGGGCGAGCACGACGGCCGGGTCCTCGACGTGCGCGTTGTGGCCCAGGCCGGGCAGGGTGGCCACCGGCACGCCCAGTTCCTTGAGCTGCGCGTCGCTCACCATCGGGTCCTGCTCGCCGCGGGCCAGCAGCACCGGCACGCCGGTCGCGGCCAGCAGGGCGGGCAGCCGAGGCTCGCCGACCGCGAACGCGGCCGGGTCCATCGCCAGCCGCCAGCGGCCGTCGACCCGCCGCAGCCCCGCCTCCACCACCGGGTGGTCCGGGGCGAACAGCCCGGCCAGCCCCGAGACGCGCAGGTAGCGGCGGGCCGCCTCGTCCCGGGTGGCGAACCAGGTGACCGGCCGGGCGGCCAGCTCGCTCGCCTTCGCCAGCTCGGCCGGGGACCAGACCGCCTTGATGCCGAGCCCCACCACCGCGTCCACCGGAAGAGCCCGCTGCCGGGCCGCGAGCGCCAGCGCCACCACCCCGCCGAGCGAGTGCCCGAGCAGCACCAGCCGGTCGTGCGGGCCCAGCCGGAGCGGACCGAGCCCGTCCGCGACGCGCTGGGCCAGGGCGTCGAACGAGTAGCCGTCGAGCGGCGGCGACCAGCCGTGGCCGGCCAGGTCGGGGGCGAGCCAGCGCCCGGGCCAGCGGCGCTCCAGCAGCGGCGCCCAGGGCAGCCACACTTCGCCGGTGGCGCCCATGCCGTGCAGGAGAATCAGGTGCCGGTTCCCCGTCGCATCGCCCATTGGCGCAGTCTGCCACCGCCCGCCCCGGACACGCGAGACCGAACCCGCCCCGCCCAAACCGCCCGCCCTCGCCCTCGCCGCCGATCTTGGAGTTGTGGTGCCTCCCATAGCGGGGCGAGCCGGGCATACCAGGCGCCACAAGTCCAAGATCGGCGCGCCGAGAGGGCGGCGGGCGAGGGGCGGGCGGGGACGGGGAAGGCCGGCGCCCCGGGACGGGGTGCCGGCCTTCGCGGGTGCGGGGCGGTCAGGCGGAGTAGCCGCGGCTGGCGATCCAGTGCGCCAGGTCGATCGTGGTGAGCCAGTACGACGGCAGCGACGGGTCGGCCGAGTCGGCGATCCGGACGGTCCGGCCGTCGTCCTTGTAGCCGATCACCGCGACGTAGTGGCCGCCGGGGAACGAGTGCCAGCCGCCGTTGGTGTCGGTGGCGGTGCCGGCGACGTTCGCGACGACCCCCCGGCCGTTGCTGATCGCCTCGACCACGTCGGCCTGGAGCCGGTCCATCTGGGCCGGGCTGGCCGAGCCGGGAATCATCCGGGTCCGGTACGGGTTGCCCTTGACCTGCTGGTTGAGCACGCGCGTGGTGTCCTCGGCCGAGTTGGTGCCCATCTCGGTGGTGCCGAGCGGGCCGGCGAGGGCGTCCTGGCTGCGCTCGATGCCGGTGGCGCTGAGCGCGTTGCGCACGGCGGCCGGGCCGCAGTAGTAGTAGTTGATCTGCGCCTGGTAGTCGTAGTCCAGCGTCTTGCTCGACGGCGGCTTCGGCGCGGCCTTGGTGACGTCCGGGTCCGCCGCGGCCTTCTTCGCCGACGGGGAGGCGCTGGGCGACTTGCTGGGCTCGGCGCTCGGCGACGCCGGCGGGACGACGATGCGCGCCTCGCCGCGGCTGGCGGGCTCGCCGAGCCGTGCGCCGAGTTCGGCGACCGAGGCGGTGTTCTCCTGCCGGACCGGGGCGTCCTCACCCGCGGCGAGGGCGGTGCCGGCGCCGGCGGCCAGCACGAGCGCCGCGACCGATCCGGCGATGATCTGGTACGGGCGTTCGGTGGCGATCCGCCGCAGCTGACGCTTCAGGTGGTGCTTCACGAAATCCTCCACGGGGGGCGTGATCGGCACACGCCGGCCCGGCACGTGGAGGGGTTCACACGTGCTGGCAGGCCGGATGGGCCGGGGGAACGGGTACGCCCGCGATGCCGGGCGCCCAGGGGCGGTTTGCCGGTCGCGTCAGGCGAGCGCGGGTACCGCGGAGCCGTGGAGGCGGGGGGACGATCGAGGGGTGGGCACGAGGATGGGACTCCTTCCGTGGCCGCCGACCGGGTTAGCTGACGGATTCGGGCGGGAAGTACGCCCTACCGCGGCAGTGGCCGCGGATTCACCCCGATGGTGCTCATGGTTCCCCGGTTCGTGATGACACGATTAGGCGGGTCGGCGCGGCGTCGCCTTCTGCGATCGGGTACCGCACCGGACGCGCCGACACTACCGGCGGGTACTGCCCCTGCCAAGCGCTCCCACCTGCGTAAACATGATCCCCGGTAACGGATTTCGGAACAGCCGGTTACTCACTTCACTCAATGGGACAAGCGGTGGTGACGGCGCCCGGGAGGCGAAAAGGGGACAGACGGCGAGCGCGTGACCGGCAATGGCGCGGCTCATTGGCCTGTTCTGCGCTCCACGCCCGTTTCGGTGCCGGGGGTGAGCCGGCTCACCACATTCCGGGTAACAATTCGGTCGCCTCAGCCGACCCGGGCCGGACGCCAGCGGGCGTTGCGGACGGACGCGCCGACCGGCAGGGGGATCGTCGCCACGCCGCGGGACACCGGGGCGGGCCGCACCGCCAGGGTGGCCGCGTACGCCTCGGCGGCGAGCGTACGGGCGGCCTCGGCGGCCAGTTCGGCGTCCCGCCACGCCTGCCGCTCCCGCTCGGCGGCGCTCTCCCAGCCGGTCCGGCGCCGGTCCCGTACGGCCCGGGCCAGCACGATCTCCTGCTCGGCCGGGTGCCGGCGCGGGTCCCACCCGTTGCGGCGCGCCAGCACGTCGGCGAGTTGCCGGGCGGACAGGTCGCCGCGCCAGTGCGCCGTCATGGCGGCGTGGTGCAGCCAGCGCTCCCGGGCCGCGTACTCCGCCGGGGTGCGCGGGGTGCGCGGGGCGGCCAGCGCGGCGGCCCCGGCCAGGCGGCGGGCGGCGCTGTCCGCCTCGTCGTACGCGGTCCAGGCGCGTTCCGCCTCGTCCTGCGCGGCCAGCCACCGTTCCCGGCGGCGACGGGCCGTCTGGGCGGCCCCGGCGGCGGCCACCGCCACCTCCTCGGCGTACCGGACGAGGTCGTCGCGGCGCGCGGCGTCCTGGTCCACCGGATCGGCGGCAGCCTCGGCGACGCCGTCGCGCTCGGGCCGGGCCACCAGCGCGGCGAGCAGGCCGAACGCGAGCAGCATCAGAAAGGACCAGATGGCGGCGGCCTCGGGGACCGCGGTGAGGAAGTGGTAGAGAGCGGTCTGCGACATGGTCGGCACCTCACGGGAAGAACCTGGCGGGAGACTCCGCACGGCCGGTCGGGGCGCGGCGCGGGGGCGCCGGGCCGGCGAGGGGCGGGTGCGGGATGACGTTCGGTGGGTGCGGTGACGGGCGCGGCCCGTGGGCGGATCAGCGGGCGGGCGGGGCCCGCAGGCCGACCGGCGCGGTGATCCGGCCGGCCGGGACCGGCTGCGGGTCGTTCGGGAGCGTGTCGGTGGCCCGTGCGGCGGGCGCGGGTGCGCCGTCGGGACGGGCCTGCCGCTCGGCGGCGCGGTCGGATTCCGGTCGCGGGGCGGCCGGCGTGCTCACGTACGCCGGGCCGGCTGGCGCGGCCGGGGCGGCGGCCGGCAGCGTGGCCGCGCCGAACGAACAGGCGACGACCACGGCGAGACTGGCGAGCATCCGGGCGGTCCAGCGCGCCACCCACCACACGGGGCAGGTGAGCGCGATCGGAAGCACGGGTACAAATTACCGCCGAACCCCCACTGACGCACCGCCGCACGGCGTGTCGCGGACCGACCGGCCGGCGTGTGCGCGTGTCAGTCCGGGCGACGCCGCCCGGCGTACTCGATGTCCTCGGCCGGACCGGAGACGGACCGCGCGGCGCCGTCGGCGGCCGCGCCCTCGGCGGGCCCGCGCGGAGCCGGCACGGCCGGTGCGCGCGACGCCGCGCGGGCCCGGCGGGACGGGCCGAGCAGGCGCATCATCGGCACCTCCACCCAGCGGTGCAGCGCGGCGGCCAGCGCGAGCGTGAGCAGCAGGAAGCCGAGCACCGCCAGCGGCCCCCGCCAGCCGGGCAGGCCGGTCCCCCAGTCCCCGGTCAGCCGCAGCACGGTGACCATGACCAGCACGTGCACCAGGTAGAAGGCGAACGAGACCTCACCGAGCCAGATCATCGGCCGGGACCGCCAGGGGGTGGGCCGGCCGCGCACGTCGGCGTCCGCCGCCGCGGCGATGACCAGCAGGTACGCCACGGCGAGCAGCGCCGCCCAGAACTCGGCCGGGATCCACAGCGCGGCGACCACCCAGGTGGTGACGAACAGGCCGGTGGCGACCGCGAGGTTCGGTCCGCGCCAGCGGTGGCGGCGCATCAGCTCGGCGGCGGCCACCCCCATCCAGAACTCCAGCGACCGGGTCACCGGGAAGATCTGGGTGAACCACCACCGCTGCTCCTCCGGCACGAGCTGCTGGCCCGGCCACAGCGCCAGGATGAGCAGCGGCGCCGCGACCAGCACGGTCCGGAGCACCCCGGTACGGGCCCGGCGCAGCCACGGCACCACCAGCGGCAGGCACAGGTAGAACGCCAGCTCGCAGGAGAGCGACCAGCTCACGTTGTTGACGCTGTAGAAGTAGCCGTTCAGCGGGATCCACGCCTGGACCAGGAAGAAGTTGCCGATCGCCGCCCACGGCAGGACCGGGTCGGCGAACCAGGCCGCGACCGCCAGCGCCGCCACGAACGTCACCACGTGGTTCGGGTAGATCTTGGCGAGCCGGCGGCGCAGGAACGTCCACGCCCGCTCCCCGTCCCGGTACGACCAGACCAGGACGAACCCGCTGAGGATGAAGAAGAACTCGACGCCGGACAGGCCGAGGCTGAACGCCTTGTCCACCACCGCCTTCAGGTGCGGCTCGGCGACGATCCCCATGGTCCCGGCGTGGAAACCGAAGACCAGCAGCGCGGCGATCCACCGCAATCCGGTCAGCGACGGCAGGCGCGGGGCACGGGTGACAGTCGGCGCGCTGGTCATTCCGGGCACCCTACCCCGGAGTACCGGGACGTTCCCGGCGAGCCGACGGCCGCCGGGTCACCCAGGGACGGCGGATAGGATTTCCGTTCCTGCACGCGCGGGCGACGCCCGCCGGCACGCCGTGCCGTACGGAAGGTGAGCGAACCGGATGCACCAGCGGATCCTGCTCCGCGCCCGCAAGGGCCCGTTCGACGTCCTCACGCCGGAGGAGACGTTCGCCGGCAACTGGATCGGGGACAACAGCGGAAACCTGGTCTTCAGCCACGCCGCGCACAAGCTGCTGGCCACCTCCGCGGCGGAGATCACCGCGACCCGCACCCCGGCCGACCCGCGCCTCGCCGACGAGATCAACGAGCGGTACGACGTGTTCGTCGTACCGCTGGCGAACGCCTTCCGTCGCAGCTTCGTGCACCGCCTCGCCCCGCTGACCCGGCTGATCGAACGGCTGAAGATCCCGGTGGTGGTGCTCGGTGTCGGCGTGCAGACGAACGTCGACGGCGACCGCGAGTACCTGCGGCCGATCGACGAGCCGGTGCGCGCGTTCTGCAAGGCCGTGCTGGACCGGTCGCACAGCATCGGCGTACGCGGCGAGGTGACCGCGAGCTACCTGAACACGCTCGGCTTCTCCGACGTGGAGCAGATCGGCTGCCCGTCGATGTTCCTGCACGGCGACACGTTCCAGCTGGCGAAGAAGCAGCCGGAGCTGACCGCCGAGTCGAAGGTCGCGCTCACCATCTCGCCGTACGTCCGCTCGATGGCCTCGGTGGTCCGCCACCACCACGAGCGCTACCCGAACCTGTGCTACGTGCCCCAGGACCTGCGGACGCTCGGCACCCTGCTCTACGGCGACGCGCCCGAGCACCGCGGCCAGAGCAGCGACATCCCGCTGCACACCTCGCACCCACTGTTCGTCGAGGACAAGGTGCGCATGTTCGTCGACCCGTGGACCTGGATGGACCACCTCTCCGGGTACGACTTCGCGTTCGGCACCCGCATCCACGGCACCATCACCGCGCTCGTCGCCGGTACGCCCGGCTACCTGTTCGCGCACGACTCGCGCACGCTGGAACTGGCCCGCTACTTCGACATCCCGCACCGGATCATGCGCGACGTGCCGGCCGACGTGGACGCCGCCGACCTCTACGCCGAGGCCGACTACACCGCGCTCACCGAGGGCCACAAGGCCCGCTTCGAGACCATCACCGCGTTCCTGCGCAAGCACGACCTCGGCATCTCGTTCGACGACGACGACAGCGCCGCCCGCTTCGACCAGCGGGTCCGCGAGACGGTGTTCCCGCCGGCCGTCCGGCCCGCTGCCGCCACCCCGCCGGCCGAGCTGCTGACCCGCATCGAGCGGCTGCGCGACGAGAACGCCAAGCTCACCGGGACCATCGACGCGCTGCGCTCGCAGCAGCTCCGGGAGCGGATCAAGCAGGCCGTCCCGGGCAAGGTCCGCCGGATGCTGCGGCGCTGATCGTCGTACGCCTGTTCTAAACAGGGTACGATCGGCGGCGTGCCCGACGTCGCGTACCAGCCTTCGATGCTCGACCTGGCCGAGCAGGGCCCGACCCTGGGCCCGCTCGCCGGGGCGGTGCGCCGCCACGAGCTGAGCCGGGGCGCCTGGGTCGACCACCTGCCCGGCTGGGTCCGGGGCTCCGACGCGGTGCTCGACACGCTGCGCCACGACGTGCCCTGGCGGGCCGAGCGCCGCACCATGTACGACACCGCTGTCGACGTGCCCCGGCTGCTCTGCTGGTACGCCGCCGGCCGGCCGCTGCCGCACCCGGTGCTCACCGCGGCCCGCGACGCGCTCACCCGGCACTACGCGCCCGAGCTGGGCGAGCCGTTCGTCACCGCCGGCATGTGCCTCTACCGCGACGGGCGCGACAGCGTGGCCTGGCACGGCGACACGCTGGGCCGCTCCGCGCACACCGACACCATGGTGGCGATCGTCTCGTTCGGGTCCCCGCGCGCACTGCTGCTCCGCCCTCGCGGCGGAGGCGGCGGCAGCCTGCGGTTCCCGCTCGGCCACGGCGACCTCGTGGTGATGGGCGGCTCCTGCCAGCGCACCTGGGAACACGCGGTACCGAAGACCACCCGCCCGGTCGGCCCCCGCGTCAGCGTCCAGTTCCGTCCCACCGGCGTCGCCTGAGCCCGGGCCGGGCCCACATCCGTGCTGGGCACGTGCTAGAAACAACTCCCAGGGTCGATCACGCCCCCGTCACCCGATGACGCGAAGGGCGACCGATGACCCAGTCCCCCACCTCCCGCTGGTCCCCGTGGACGCTGCACGGCGACGGCCGCCAGGTACGCCCCGGCGACGTGGTCGCGCCCGACGAACGGCTCTCCTGGCCGCGCACCGTCGGCGTGGGCGTGCAGCACGTGGTCGCCATGTTCGGCGCCACCTTCACCGTCCCGCTGATCACCGGCTTCCCGCCCGCCACCACGCTGCTCTTCTCCGGGCTCGGGACGCTGCTGTTCCTGCTGATCACCGGCAACCGGCTGCCCTCGTACCTCGGCTCGTCGTTCGCGTTCATCGCGCCGGTGCTCGCCGCGAAGACCGACGGCGGCATCGGCGCGGCCCTCGGCGGCATCGTCGTCGCGGGCGTCGCGCTCGCGCTCGTCGGCGTGGTGGTGCAGGTGGCCGGCTCCCGCTGGATCGACGCGCTGATGCCGCCCGTGGTCACCGGCGCGATCGTCATGCTGATCGGCCTCAACCTCGCGCCGGTGGCCTGGGACGGCGGCGGCGCCGGCACCGGCGTGAAGGCGCAGCCGCTGATCGCCGTGGTCACGCTCGTCGCGATCCTGCTCACCACTGTGCTGTTCCGGGGCTTCGTGGCGCGGCTGTCGATCCTCGTCGGCGTGGTGGTCGGCTGGGTGCTCGCCGCGCTGACCGGCAACCTCGACCAGCAGGCCGTACGCGGGCTGCGGCAGGCCGCCTGGGTCGGCTTCCCCGAGTTCCACACGCCGAGTTTCGACGCGCGCGCCGTCGTGCTGGTCATCCCGGTGATCCTGGTGCTGATCGCGGAGAACGCCGGGCACGTCAAGGCGGTCGCCGCGATGACCGGCCGCAACCTCGACCGCGACATGGGCCGGGCGCTGCTCGGTGACGGCGTCGCCACGGTGCTGGCCGGCTCCGGGGGCGGTTCCGGCACCACCACGTACGCGGAGAACATCGGCGTGATGGCGGCGACCCGCGTCTACTCCACCGCCGCGTACTGGATCGCCGGCGGCACGGCGATCCTGCTCGGGCTCTGCCCGAAGTTCGGCGCACTGATCCTGACCGTCCCGGCCGGCGTGCTCGGCGGCGCCACCACCGCGCTGTACGGCCTGATCGCCATCCTGGGCGCCCGGATCTGGATCGAGAGCCGGGTCGACTTCCACGACCCGATCAACCTGTTCACCGCGGCGGTGGCGGTGATCATCGGCGCCGCCAACTACACGCTGACCGCCGGTGACCTGTCGTTCAACGGCATCGCGCTGGGCACGGCGGCCGCCCTGATCATCTACCACGGCATGCGCCTGATCGCGCGGCTGCGCGGCACCACGCCCGAGTCCCGCCAGTCCCCCGACCCCGAACTCTGACCCCTCCCCTCTCCTCCCCTTCCGCCCGGCCCGGCCCGGTCTCGTTGATCATGAAGTTAGCGGCGCAAATTGTCCGACTCACACCCGCCAACTTCATGATCAACGGACCATTTGGCGCGCGATTGGGGCCGGCCCACGCGAGCGGGACACCCAGAGGGCCCGAAGTGCAAGATCGCGCGGGTGCCCCAGCGGCCCGACGCCCTCGCAGCCAGGGCCAGCCAGCCCTCAACCACGTCGATCATGAGGTTAGCGGCGCTCGGTGTCCGTTTTGTCGCCGCTAACCTCATGATCGACCGTGCAGGGCCGAGGTCTTCCGCCAAAACACCCGGAATGTGCCCCATTACCCCTGGGGCAGCCCTGCCCCCGGAGTGCCCGGGCGCGTTGATCAAGGAGTTTAGGGACTGCAGAGGACGCGAAAAGTCCGCAAACTCCTTGATCAACGCGTCGGGGCGGGAGGGGGCGGTCTCCCGCCGCCCTCCCCCAGCCGGCTCGTCAGTCGCGGTCGATGTGGTGACCCACCACCGTCGGGCCCAGCATCACGGCGAAACCGGAGCCGTCCCGGCGCGGATCGGCCGGCGGCAGGTCCACCGGGTCGCCGGTCGCGGTCGCGCCCACCGGCCGCGGGCCGATCCAGGCCACCGACAGCTCCACCTCACCCTTGAGGAACCGCTGCGCGCGTACGCCGCCGGTCGCCCTGCCCTTTGCCGGGTACGCCTTGAACGGCGTCACCTTCACCGTGGCGCCGGTCGACGTGACCACCATCGGCTCACCGTGCGCCGTGTCGTCGGTGCGGATCGCGCCGAAGAACACCGCCCGCGCCCCGGCGGGCAGGTTGATGCCGGCCATGCCGCCACCCTTGAGCCCCTGCGGGCGCACCACCGAGGCGGCGAAGCGCAGCAGCGACGCCTCCGAGGAGACGAACGCCAGTGTCTCGGCGCCGTCGGTCAGCCAGGTCGCGCCGATCACCTCGTCGCCGTCCCGCAACGAGATCACCTCGAACTCTTCGGAGCGGACCGGCCAGTCCGGCGCGCACACCTTGACCACGCCGGCCCGGGTGCCGAGCGCCAGCCCGGGTGAGCCCTGCGCGGACGACCCCAGCGGGGCCAGCCCGACGACCGTCTCGCCCGGCTCCAGCGGCACCAGTTCCGCAGCCGACATGCCGCCGCGCAGCGACACCGTGCCGGACTGCTCCGGCAGCACCGGCAACGGCAGCACGTCGATCTTGAAGGCGCGACCGGCGCTGGTCACCAGCAGCACGCGGCCCCGTGCGGTGGAGTGCACGATCGCGCGTACCGCGTCGTGCTTGACCCGGCCGCTGCGCCGGCGCGCCTCGGCGGCCTCCTCCGACTCGGCCGCGGTCCGCGCCACCAGCCCGGTGGCGGAGAGGATCACCTGGCACGGGTCGTCGGCCACCTCCAGCGGGCCGGCCGGCACCGAGGCGGCGAGCACCTCCTTGAGGTCGCCGTCGACGAGCGTGGTGCGCCGCAGCGCGCCGAACTGCTTGACCACGGCGGCCAGCTCGTCGGAGACGACCTTCCGAAGCACCTTGTCATCGTCCAGGATCTTCGACAGCTCGGCGATCTCGCCGCGCAGCTTCTCCTGCTCGGCCTCCAGCTCCAGCCGGTCGTACTTGGTCAGGCGGCGCAGCGGAGTGTCCAGGATGTAGCTCGCCTGGATCTCGGAGAGCTTGAACTTCTGCATCAGGCCGTCCTTGGCGGCCTGGGCGTCCTCGCTGGCGCGGATCAGCTTGACCACCCGGTCGATGTCGAGCAGGGCGATCAGCAGGCCGTCGACCAGGTGCAGGCGTTCCTCCCGCTTGCGCTTGCGGTACGCGCTGCGCCGGGTCACCACCTCGTAGCGGTGCGCCAGGAACACGTCGAGCAGTTCCTTGAGCCCGAGCGTGCGCGGCTGCCCGTCCACGAGCACCAGGTTGTTCACGCCGAAGGACTGCTCCAACGGGGTGAGCCGGTAGAGGTCGGCCAGCAGCGCCTGCGGGTTCACGCCGACCTTGCACTCCACCACCAGCCGGGTGCCGTTCTCCCGGTCGGTGAGGTCCTTGACGTCGGCGATGCCGGTCAGCCGCTTGGTCTTGTTCACCTCGTTGGTGATGGCCGCGATGACCTTCTCGGCGCCGACGCCGTACGGCAGCTCGGTGACGGTGATGGCCTGCCGGCCGCGGCTGCCCTCCAGCGGGCCGATCTCCACCCGCCCGCGCATGCGCACCACGCCGCGCCCGGTCTCGTACGCGCGGCGCACCTCGTCCAGGCCGAGCAGCAGCCCGCCGGTGGGCAGGTCGGGGCCGGGCACGAACTCCATGAGCTTGTCGAGCGTGGCGTCCGGGTGGTTGATCAGCCAGCGGGCGGCCTGGACGACCTCGCCGAGGTTGTGCGGGATCATGTTGGTGGCCATGCCGACCGCGATGCCGGATGCGCCGTTGACGAGCAGGTTCGGGAACGCCGCCGGCAGCACCGTGGGCTGGGTCAGCGAGCCGTCGTAGTTCGGCTCGACGTCGACGGTGTCCTCACCCAGCTCGCCGGTGAGCAGCATCGCCTCCCGGGACATCCGGGCCTCGGTGTAGCGGGCCGCAGCCGGGCCGTCGTCCGGGCTGCCGAAGTTGCCGTGCCCGTCGATGAGCGGGACGTTGAGCGAGAAGTCCTGTGCCAGCCGCACCATCGCGTCGTAGATCGCGGTGTCGCCGTGCGGATGGTACTTTCCCATCACATCCCCGACAATTCGGGCACTCTTGACGTGGCCGCGGTCCGGCCGGTGGCCCTGCTCGTACATCGACCACAGAATCCGCCGGTGCACCGGCTTGAGCCCGTCGCGCGCGTCGGGCAGCGCGCGGGAGTGGATGACCGAGAACGCGTACTCCAGGTAGGAGTCCGAGACCTCGGTGACCAGCGGGTTGTCGAAGACGCGAGCGCCGGCCTGGTCGAAGGCGGCCAGATCCGCCTTCGCGCGGTCGTCCTTGCGGCGTGCCATGGTGCGGTTTCCTTCCGAGACGAACCCGTTGGTCAGGCGTCGATGGCGTCGCGGTCGACCCGGTCGGCGGAGTCGATCAGCCAGTTGCGGCGGGGCTCGACCTTCTCCCCCATGAGCAGTTCGAGGATCCGCTCGGCGGCGTCGACGTCGTCGAGCGTGATGCGGCGGACCGCCCGGGTGGCCGGGTTCATGGTGGTCTCCCACAGCTCGTCGGCGTCCATCTCACCGAGGCCCTTGAACCGCGGGATCGGCGTGACGATCTGCTTGCCGGACTTCTCCAGCTTGCGGACCGTCGCCTCCATCTCCGCCTGGGTGTAGGTGTAGACGGTCTGCGGGTTGCGCCCCTTCGTGGTGATCTTGTGCAGGGGCGGCATCGCCGCGAAGAGCCGCCCGGCCTCGATCAGCGGCCGCATGTACCGGGCGAACAGCGTGATCAGCAGGGTACGGATGTGCGCGCCGTCGACGTCCGCGTCGGCCATGATGAGGACCCGGCCGTAGCGCAGGGAGGACAGATCGAACGTGCGGCCGGAGCCGGCGCCGAGCACCTGCACGATCGCGGCGCACTCGGCGTTGTCCAGCACCTGCTGGAGGTTGGCCTTCTGCACGTTGAGGATCTTGCCGCGGATCGGCAGCAGCGCCTGGTATTCGGAGGACCGCGCGAGGCGCCCTGTACCGAGGGCGCTGTCCCCCTCCACGATGAACAGTTCACTTCTCTCGATGCCCGCGGCCCGGCAGTCGACGAGCTTGGCCGGCATGGCCGCGCCCTCCAGCGCGGTCTTGCGGCGGGCGGCGTCCTTCTGCTGCTTCTGGGTGAGCCGTACCCGGGCCGCGTCGACGATCTTCTGGAGCACCGTCCGGGCCTCGGCCTTGGTGCGCCGGTCGTCCAGCCAGCTCTTGAGGTGCGCCTCGATCAGGCCCTGGAGCACCTTGGTGATGCCGGCGGTGGACAGTTCGTCCTTGGTCTGCGAGGTGAACTGCGGCTCCGGGATGCGCACGTGCACCACGGCGGTCATGCCCTCCAGGACGTCGTCCAGGGTGGGCGCGTCCTCCTTGGGCTTGAGCAGGCCGCGGGCGTTGCGGGCGGCGTCGGCGAGGGTACGCGCCAGCGCCCGCTCGAAGCCCTTGCGGTGGGTGCCGCCGTGGGCGTTGCGGATGGTGTTGGTGAAGCACTCGACGGTGCGCTCGTAGCCGGTGCCCCAGCGGAACGCCACCTCGACCTCGGCGCGGCGCTGCACGTTGGACTGCATGACGCCGTTGGCGTCGGCGGCGTTCTCCCGGTAGGTGCCCTCGCCGGTGACCAGCAGCGTGCCGGAGACCGGCCGGTCGCCGGCCGGGGCGAGGTATTCCACCATGTCGGTCAGGCCGTTGGGGAAGTGGAAGCGTTCCTCGACCGGCTCCTCGCCGGTCTCGTCGCGCAGCCGGTAGGCCACGCCGGGGACGAGGAAGGCGGTGTTGCGCAGCTTGAGCCGGACCGCCTCGGTGTCGAGCGCGGCGCCGGTCTCGAAGTAGCGGGGGTCGTGCCACCAGCGGATCGAGGTGCCGGTGCGCTGGCCGCGCTTCATCGCGCCGACGATCTGCAGGCCGGGACCGGGGGTGAACGGCGCGTCGGGGCCGGCTCCGTCGAAGACGCCCGGCACGCCGTGGCGGAACGACATCGCGTGGATCTTGCCGCCGCGCCGGACGGTGACGTCGAAGCGGCGGGACAGGGCGTTGACCGCGGAGGCGCCGACGCCGTGCAGGCCGCCGGAGGTCTTGTAGCCGGAGCCACCGAACTTGCCGCCCGCGTGCAGGCGGGTGAGCACCAGCTCGACGCCGGAGATGCCGGACTTGGCGTGCACGTCGGTGGGGATGCCGCGGCCGTCGTCGTCGACCTGGACCGAGCCGTCGGCGTGCAGGATCACGTCGACAGTGGTGGCGTGACCCGCGACACCCTCGTCGGTCGAGTTGTCGAGGATCTCGTTGACGAGGTGACCCACGCCACGGCTGTCGGTCGAGCCGATGTACATGCCGGGGCGCTTGCGGACGGCGTCGAGGCCCTCCAGGTGCGTCAGGTCGTCGGCCCCGTAGAGGGTCTCAGGCTGTGCGGTCAACTGGTCGTACTCCCAGGTCTCGGCGGTGTGGTGCCGTTCACCGTGTGACTCCCCCACGATGATCGCCGGGCGCGGCGCGCCGGAGCGAGCCTAGCCGGATGCCCTGACAGGTCGGCGGTACCGGGGCGGTGCGTTGCGCGATCGGCCTCGCGGCCGGGTCCGCGCCGCCGCCGCGTACGGCGGTCCGGCGGGCGGACGGGGCGTCCAGGCGGCACAACGATCCGCACGCCCGATGTCTTCCCCGGCGACCCGTCGCAGGTGTCAGGGCATTGACGCCCGTCACACGCGCGTGATCTGATCGCCATCCCAAAGAATCTTTCACGTTTCGATGTCTGGGAGGTCGGGCATGTCCGTGTTCCGTCGTTCCGCGCTCGCGGCGGCGCTGGCGCTCGCCGCGGTGGCGTTACCCGCCGCCGCGGCGCCCGCCCAGCCGGCTGCCGCCGCGCTGCCCACCGCCGCGGTGGCGCTGGGAGACAGCTTCATCAGCGGCGAGGGCGCCGGGGCGTACGCGCCGGTGGTGGACGTCAACGGGGTGGCCCAGGGCTTCCCCGGCTGGTCCGCCGCCAACGCCAACGCCTACTTCTGCCACCGATCGCCGAACGCCTCGCTGTTCCAGGCGAACCTGCCCGGCATCTCCGCGCGGTTCAACCTGGCCTGCTCGGGCGGCCAGCCGTACGACATCGCGAACGCCTCGTCGACGCGGGCCAAGGGCCGGCAGGTGGCCGCCCAGCTCGACCAGCTCCGGTCGGTGGCCCGGACCCACGACATCGACCTGGTGCTCGTCGGCCTCGGCTCGAACAACAGCTCGTTCACCTTCGGCAGCGTGGCGGAGAAGTGCGCCAACCGGTTCATCGCCGACGCCTGGACCGGCTGGTGGGAGTTCTGGGCGTACCTGGGCGGGCCGGTGGAGCAGAAGCCGTGCACCGACGCCGACCTGGGCACCGCCGCGCAGTTCGCCGCCGCCACCGCGGAGACCACCACGGCGCTGCGGCAACTGCTCACCACGCTGGACGAGATCGACGCCGACGGCCAGCACCGGGTGGTGTTCCAGGACTACACCAACCCGCTGCCGTTCGAGCTGGAGCAGAGCTACTGGACCGAGGACAGCCGGGACGACACCCGGGACAAGTTCCGCGCGCTGGGCGCCGAGCGGTACGCGGCCGGGTGCCCGATCCACCGGGCCAGCCTGGCGCCCGGGCACCGTTTCTCGCAGGGGCTCGGCACGCTGGTCAGCTCGGTGCGCGGCACGCTCGCCAACGAGTTCCCGCAGGACGACCTGGTCTACCTGAACGTGCAGCGCGCGTTCGACGGGGCCCGGCTCTGCGAGTCGACCGGTAGCCCGGGCAACGCCCTGGCCACGCCGATCCGGCTGATGGACGGCCCGACCGGCACGTTCGTCACCAGTCTCTCCGGGTTCGACAAGCTCGACATCCAGCGGATCGCCAACGCCTGCGGCACGTACTTCCAGACCTGCCAGGAGTCGTGGCACCCGAACGCCGCCGGGCACAAGGTGCTCGGCCGGTGCCGGGCCGGGGCGGCGGCCACCGGCGCCCGTACCGTCTCCTGCGTCCGCGCCCCGGACGGCACGGTGAATGTGAGCTGAGCACGCCGGACCGGGCCGGGACGAACCGGCCCGGTCCGGCGTCAGGCCCGGATCGCGGCGCCGAGCACGTGCGGCGAGGCCGGGGCCGGCAGCCCGGTCGGCGGGAAGCGGAAGCGGTCCAGCGCGGTCACCTCGAAACCGGCGGCGCGGATCGCGGCCACCGTGTCCCGGGCGGTGTGGCAGCCGGCGCAGAACAGCGGCCAGAGCGTGGCGTCGGCCAGGCGCTGGGCCCGGCGCAGGCCGGGCGTGGCGGCCACCACGTGTTCGTAGAAGCGCAGCTCGCCGCCGGGCCGCAGCACCCGCCGCGCCTCGCGCAGCGCGACCGCCTGGTCCGGCACCGAGCAGAGCACCAGCGACACCACCACCGCGTCGGCGGCGCCGTCGGCGACCGGCAGTTCCTCGGCCAGCCCGGCGGCGACGGTGACCGGGACCGGGGCGCCCGGCGCGGCGGCGTGGGCCAGCGCGCGCAGGTGGGGTTCCGGCTCGACGGCGAGCACGCCGGTCACGCTCGCCGGGTAGTGCGCGAGGTTGCGCCCGTTGCCGGCGCCGACCTCGACCACCCGGCCGCGCAGCCCGGCGACCAGGCGGGCCCGGTGCCCGGCCACGCCGGCCTGGTCCATGGCGACGCTGGCGCGGGCGAAGAGCCGGGCGAAGATCGGATGGGAGACGGCCATCAGCGACCGGCCGGTGGCGCGCCGAGGCTGAGCAGGAGCGGGCCGGCGGATCCGTCGACCAGGTCGCCGAGGCGTACGCCGTCGAGCACGGCGAGGAAGGCGGCCTGGGCGCGGCGCAGCTCGCCGCGCAGCCGGCACTCCGCGATGAGCGGGCAGACCGGCTGCGCGCAGTTGACCACCTCGCCGTCGCCCTCGAAGGCGCGGACCACCTGGCCGACGGTGAGGTCACCGGCGTGTTCGGCGAAGGCGACGCCGCCGGAGCGGCCTCTGATGGTGACCAGGACGCCGATGCGTTGCAGCCGCTGCACCACCTTGGCGACGTGGCTGCGGGGCAGCGCGAGCCGGGTGGCGAGTTCGTCGACTGTGGCCCGGACCGGGGACGCGGCGGTGAGCATGGCGATCCGCAGCGCCATGTCTGTCGACCGGTTGAGCCTCACGCACCGACCCTAGCCATTCGGTGCCCTCGGCGACACAGGCAGATTCACGGTGACCCATGCCACCGCACTCCCGGGACCTTCGACCCTAAAAGAGGAATCCAGAAATCCTGTTTCGTGGGGATCGACCTGTTCGAGCCCCGGAAGGAGATTCGGTAGTGCTCACGGAATCCTCAGCAGCGATCGTGACCGCCACCCTGCCCGTCGTGCGGGCACACGGCGAGGCCATCACCGGCCGCTTCTACCAGCGGATGTTCGACGCCCACCCGGACCTGCTGGACCTGTTCAACCGGGGCAACCAGGCCACCGGCGCGCAGAAGGCCGCGCTCGCCTCGGCGGTGGTCGCGTACGCGGCGCACCTGACCGGCGACGGCGGCATGCCGTGGGGGCCGGTCCTGGACCGGATCGCGCACAAGCACGCCTCCCTCGGCATCACCGCCACCCAGTACCCGATCGTCGGCCGGCACCTGCTCGCCGCCGTCGCCGAGGTGCTCGGCGACGGCGTCACCCCGGAGGTGGCCGCCGCCTGGGACGAGGTCTACTGGCTGCTGGCCTGCGAACTGATCGCCCGCGAGGCGCGGCTCTACGCGGGCGCCGGCGTACCGGAGGGCGGTCCGGTGTGGCGGGACTGGCGGGTCACCGGCCGGACCCGGGAGAGCGCCGACGTCGTCTCGCTCACCCTCGCGCCGGCCGGCGGCGGCGCCGCGCCCGGCTTCACCCCCGGCCGGTACGTCTCGGTCGCCGTCGACCTGGACGGCGGCCGGGGACAGCAGATCCGCCAGTACAGCCTCTCCGGCCGTCCCGGCGCCGACCAGTGGCGGATCACCGTGAAGCGGGTACGCGGCGAGGGCGGCGCGCCCGACGGAATGGTCTCCGGTCACCTGCACGACCGGGTCGCGGTCGGCGACACGCTGCGACTGAGCCCGGCGTTCGGCGAGGTTGACGCGGCCGGCGGCGACGGGCCGCTGCTGCTGGTCAGCGCCGGGATCGGGCTCACCCCGGCGATGGCGGCGCTGGCCCACCTGGCCGACCGGGATCCGGGACGCCGGGTGACGCTGGCGCACGCCGACCGCGCCGCCGAGGCGCACGCGCTGCGCCACGAACTGCCCGCGCTGCAGCAGCGGCTGCCGAACCTGGCCCTCCACCTCTGGTATCTCGACGCCGCCGGGGCCGACCTGCCCGGCCTGAAGGCCGAGGTGTCCGCCGGACTGATCGACCCGGACCGGCTCGCGCTGCCCGCCGGGGTGACCGCGCACCTGTGCGGCCCGGTGGCGTTCATGAACCTGGTCCGGGCCAACCTGCTGCGCCGGGGCGTGCCGGGCGAGCGGATCGCCTACGAGGTGTTCGGCCCGGGGATGCTGCCGGGCTGACGCCCGGCGGCGAAACAGGACCTCCGTGGACCCGTTCTTCGGTACGGGGCACGCGTCGATGCCCTGGCCAGGGCCGCGAGCCTCCACAGCGGAGCGGGCGGCGCGCGGAGAAGTCGACGATCTCCTGGTTAGGGGCGCAGGCCGAGGGTACGGGTCCCTCCATGCGCGTCCCCGGCATCAACGCGATCTTCCGGCCCCCACGGAAGCGGTGGACGCCGTCCCACCGGAAGCCGGGGCGCCGGCCACCCGCGTCGACACGCTCGTGGAGGCGGCGCGCCGGCTGACCGAGGGCGCCGACGCCGCGTACCGACTCGGCGCACGGGCACGCGAGGTGGCGAGGAAGCGGTCCGGTCCGGACCGCTTACTCGCCGACTGGGACCGGATCCTGGAGGACGAGAACATGCGCATCGCGATGATTTCCCAGCACGCCAGCCCGCTCGCCGCGCCCGGCGCGGAGGACGCGGGCGGCCAGAACACGCATGTGGCGGAACTCGCGTCCGCGCTCACCGTCGCCGGCCACGACGTCCGCGTCTACACCCGTCGTGACTCCCCCGCGCTGCCCGAGGCGGTCGACGCGCCCGACGGCTATCAGGTGTGCCACGTGCCGGCCGGTCCCGCGCGGCGGGTGCCGAAGGCCGACCTGCTGCCGCACACGGGCGAGTTCGGGGGCCGGCTGGCCGACACCTGGCGGCGCGGCGGCTGGACCCCGGACGTGGCGCACGCGCACTTCTGGACGAGCGGGCTGGCCACCGTGCACGCGAGCCGTCGCACCGGCGTGCCGACCGTGTTGACGTACCACTCGCTCGGCACGGTCAAGCGTCGCCACCAGGGCGTGCCGGACACCGGTCCACCGGGGCGCGCCGGTTACGAACGGGCGCTCGGCCGGGCCGTGGACCGGGTCGTCGTGCAGTGCTCCGACGAGGTCGCCGAACTGGTCCGGATGGGCGTACCCCGGTCCCGGATGGCCCTCGTGCCGTCCGGCGTCAACGAGGCGGTGTTCCGCCCGGACGGCCCGGTCGCGCCCCGCGACCCGGCCCGCCCGCGCATCCTCACCGTCGGGCGGATGGTCGAACGCAAGGGCTTCCTGGACGTGGTCCGGGCGCTACCAGCGGTGCCGGACGCGGAGTGCGTGGTGGTCGGCGGCCCGCCGGCCCACCTGCTGCCCGCCGACACGTTCGCCCGCCGGCTGTCCGCGCTCGCCGACTCGTGCGGCGTGGCCGACCGGGTACGGCTGCTCGGCGGCGTGCCGCGCGAGGAGATGGCCGCCTGGTACCGGTCGGCGGACGTGCTCGTGGCCGCACCCTGGTACGAGCCGTTCGGGCTCACCCCGCTGGAGGGCATGGCCTGCGGTGTGCCGGTGATCGGCACGAACGTGGGCGGCATCGCCGACAGCGTGGTGGACGGGCTCACCGGCGACCTGGTGCCGCCGCGTGACCCCCGCGCGCTGGGCACCGCGCTGCGGCGGCTGCTCGGCGACAACGTGCGCCGGTTCGCGTACGCCACCGCCGCGCTCGACCGCGTCCGCAGCCGGTACTCCTGGAGGCGCTGCGCGGAGCAGCTCGTCGCCGTCTACGGCGCGCTGACGACCGCGGCCCGGCCCGCACCGGCGGTGGCGTGAGGCGACCCCTTGCTACCCACCGGTAGGGTTCGGGCCGTACCCTGATCCGGGTGAGCGGGGACTACATCCAGGAGTTCGTGGACGTCGACGGCGCGCGCATCGGCGTGCAGGTCTACCCGGAGCCGGCCGGTCCGCCCGGCGCGCCGGTGGTGCTGATCTGGCCCGCGATGGGTGTGCGCGCCCGCTACTACCGGCCGTTCGCCGCCGCGCTGCGCGAGGCCGGGCTCGCGGTGATCGTGGCCGACCTGCGCGGCACCGGCGAGAGCACCCCCGCGCCGTCGCGCGCCTGCCGGTACGGCTACCAGGAGATGGCCGCCGACGTCGGCGCCGTGCTCGACGCGCTCAAGCCCCGGCTGGACGGCCGCACCCGGCTGCTGCTCGGGCACTCCCTGGGCGGTCAGGTGGCGGTGCTGCACCAGGCGCTGGACGACGACGACCGGGTGGACGGGCTGGCCCTGGTGGCGGTGGGGCTGCCGTGGTGGCGGACGTACCCGGGTCTGCGCGGGTGGGGCGTGCTCCCGTACACCCAGGGGATCGCCGCGACGGCGCGGCTGCTCGGCGTCTGGCCCGGCTGGGGTTTCGGCGGCCGGCAGGCCGCCGGCGTGATCCGGGACTGGGCGCACACCGCCCGCACCGGCCGGTTCCCGGCGCTGGACGGGGTGGACACGGAGGCCGCCGTGCGGCGGATCCGCACGCCGGTGCTCGCGGTCAGCGTCGACGACGACCAGTACACGCCGCACGAGACGCTCGACCACCTCTGCGGGAAGCTGGCCGGCGCACCGGTGACGCGGCACCGCTACACGGTCGCCGAGGCGGGCGCGCCGCTCGACCACTTCACCTGGGTACGCGCGTCGGCGCCGCTGGCCGCCCGGATCGCCGCGTTCGCGGGCACGCTCCCCCGCCGCTGAGCCGAGCCGGCACGCTCCCCGCCGGTGAGCCACGCCCGGGCGTGAGTCGCCCGATCGTGGGTATGCCGCACCGCCCGAACACGGCGGAGGGGGATCTGATGTCAGAACGGCACACCACGCTGCGCTCGATGCACGACCTGGGCCTGGCGGCCTGGTTCGGCGGTTCCCTGATGGGGGCGCTGGGCGTGAACGGCGCGGCGGCGCGGATCAACGACACGACCGAACGGCTGCCGGTGGCCTCGGCCGGGTGGGCGCGGTGGACGCCGGTCAACGCGGCGGCGATCGGGGCGCACCTTGCCGGCGCGGTCGGTGAGCTGGTCACCGAGAGCCCGCGGATGGCCCGCCAGGCGGGCGTGGGGAAGATGAGCGCGGTGAAGACCGCGCTGACGGTCGGCGCGCTGGCGGTGACCGGTTACAGCCGGTTGGTCGGCAGGCGGCTGGAGCGGGCCGGCGGACCGCCGGTCGAGGGGACCACCGAGCCGAACCACCACACCCCGGCGAACGTCGCCGCCAGCCAGCGGCAGATGAAGCTGCTCCAGTGGGCGGTGCCGGCGATGACCGGCGCGCTGGTAGTGGTGTCGGCGTACATGGGTGAGCAGCAGAAGCCGGGGCAGGTGTTCCGGGGCATGCTGGACCGCGCGGGCGGGCTGATGGCCGCGCCGAAGAACATCGGCAAGGTCGCCGCCGTGGGCGCGGCCGGCCGTCACCTGGTCGGGGCGACCCGCTGACCACCGCGCGGCCGACGACCCACATCGGGGTGGGTCGCCGGCCGCGCGGTGCACCGGGACCGGACCGGCCACGCCGGTGGCCAGCAGCCAAGGTGAGGTGACCATGACCAGCAGGGACCGCCCGGGTACGGGCGACGGGCGCGGGCCGGAGTCGGCCGCGCCGTGGGGCAGCACCGGCGGCTTCGACGCCGACCCGCCGTGGGGCGCGGGCGACGACGACCCGATGGACGAGGGCAGCGAGGAGACGGCGGTGCCCGAGGGACGGCTCGGTGAGCGCCGGGCGGCCGGCGCAGGACGGGGCGGGCCGAAGACGGGCCGGCACGGGTTCGGGACCGTCGAACCCACCCGGACGCCGGAGGCCGGGCCGGGCGCGCCGCCGGACCCGGCCCCGTCGGCGCGGACGTTCCCGGACGACCGCGCGGACGGCGACCTCGGCGACAACGCGCTGGAGGAGGCGACCGGGATGCGTCCGGAGACGCGTCAGTGAGAGCTCAGGAGCCGGTGCCGTCCTCGTCCGGGCTGCCGAGCGCGGACGGCTCGTTGTCCGGCACCGGTGACTCGGCCACCGGGTGCCCGGTGTCGTCGACCAGGCTCGGCGCCATGCTGCCGCCGTGCGCCTCCTCGGCCTCCCGGGTCGCCCGCAGGTCCCGCTCGTCCTCGTCGCGCCGCTTCTCCACCGATCCCCCTTCGCGGTCGTCCACGAACCCGGCGGTACCCGGGAGGAAGCCGGGAAAACCTCAGGCGCGCGCGGCGGCCGGGGCGACGCCGAGCAGGCCAGCCAGGCGGGCGGCGTCGCGCTGGGCCTGGTCGCCGCAGCAGTTGTTCATCAGCACGTGCAGTTCGGCGCACTGGTCGGCCAGCTCGCGCAGCAGCACCGACCAGTGCCGCAGCTCCCGCTCGCCGTAGGCGTAGCGGAACCGCTCCTGCTTGTCGCCGCTCTCCCAGGCCGTGCTGTGCCCGTGGAACCGGATCACGGCCAGATCGGTGGTGGCGACCAGGACCGGCGGCACCGAGGAGACGTGCCCCTGCGGCATGTCCACGCAGGCGTACCCGAGGTCGTGCTCGCGCAGGAACGTCACCGTCTCGGCCATCGCGTCCCCGTCGAACCAGGAGGAGTGCCGCAGCTCGACGGTGACCGGCCAGGGGCGGCAGCGGCGCGCCGCGTCCAGGATCCGCCGCCGGGCCGCGTCGCCGCGGGCCAGCCACGGCGGGAACTGCAACAGCACGGCGCCGAGCCGGTCGGCCGCCGCGAGCGGCGCCAACGCCGCGTGGAACCGGTCCCACAACTCGTCGTACGCCCCGGCGGGCAGGTCGCGCCAGCGGATCCGGTTCGGGCCGCCGGCCGGACGCAGATCCTTCGGCAGCGCGTCGATCGGGGTGTGGTGGCCGGTGAACAGGCGGAACGCCTTGACGTCGAAGGTGAATCCGTCCGGCGTCGCGGCCGCCCAGCCCGCCGTCGTCTCCGGCGCCGGCACCGCGTAGTACGACGTGTCCACCTCGACCAGCCCGAAGCGCTCGGCGTAGAAACCCAGCCGGCCGGCGGGCGTGTTGACGCCGCGCGGATACCACCCGGAACGGACCAGCATCTGGTCGGCCCAGGAGGACGTGCCCACCTTGATGACACCCATGTAATTCAGTTCACCGCGACCGCCGGACATCGGCAACCGGAGATGCCGTGCGGGCCCTGACCGGCACCGGGGTGACCGACCTCACCGGCGTTCCGCCGCGCCGAAGTGTGACGCGGGGCCGGGTGGCGGCGCTGAGGGTCACGAGATGGACGCATCCGGCCTGGACCAGGAAACCGTCGAGCGGCTGCTCGCCGGCCGCCCCGGCGACACGTCGTCCGCTCCGCCGGGGCTGGTGGCCGTACTGGACGC
>NZ_JAGPXV010001088.1:0-839 GCF_018070405.1 Micromonospora sp. D75 | reverse complement strand
CACTGGTACCTCGCCCTTCACGCGGCCAGGACGCGGTCGACGGCGTCGAGGATCCGGTCCAGGTCGGGCAGGTACTCCTCCTCGACCTTGGCCGGCGGGTACGGCAGGTTGAACCCGCCGACCCGCTCGACCGGCGCCTCCAGCGAGTAGAAGCACCGGCTCGTCACCTGCGCGACGACCTCGGCGCCGAACCCGGCGAACGTGGGGGCCTCGTGGACCACCACCGCCCGCCCGGTACGGCGGACCGACTCCTCGATGGTCGCCACGTCCAGCGGGGAGATGGACCGCAGGTCGATCACCTCGATGTCGCGGCCCTCCTGCGCCGCGGCCTCGGCGGCGGCGACGCAGGTGGCGACGGTGCCGCCGTACGTCAGCAGCGTGACGTCGGCGCCGGGGCGCACGACGCGGGCGCGGTGAAGCGGCATCGGCGGCCCCGCGTCCTCCGGTGTCACCTCGCCCTTGACCCAGTAGCGGCGCTTCGGCTCGTAGAAGATCACCGGGTCGTCACCGGCGACGGCCTGGCGGATCATCCAGTGCGCGTCGTCCGGGCTGGCGCAGTAGACGACCCGCAGCCCGGCGGTGTGCGCGAAGTACGCCTCGTTCGACTCGCTGTGGTGCTCCACCGCGCCGATGCCGCCGCCGACCGGGATGCGCACCACCACCGGCAGGGCGGTACGGCCGCCGGTGCGGGCCCGCATCTTGGCGAGCTGGGAGACGATCTGGTTGAACGCGGGGTAGACGAAGCCGTCGAACTGGATCTCGCAGACCGGGCGGTACCCGCGCAGCGCCAGCCCGATGGCGGTGCCGATGATCCCGGACTCGGCGAGGGTGGTGTCCAC
>NZ_JAGPXV010001087.1:0-845 GCF_018070405.1 Micromonospora sp. D75 | reverse complement strand
CGGTACGACGTGGCGAACGGCTCGGTGCCGTCGCCGAGCGCGCCGAGCAGCCAGCGGGCGGCCGCCTCGGCCTCGGTGACCACGTCGTCCGGGTAGCCCCAGCGGGCCCGGTGCTCGGCGAACTCGTCCTCGTCGCGCAGCTCGACCACTGCGGTCTCGCGGCGGCGCACCACGTCCAGGTCGAGGTCGATCAGGTGGACCGTCTCCGCGCCCTCCCAGCGGGCCGGGGTGGCGATGTCGCAGTAGACCTCGCTGGTGCGCGGCGGCGGGTTGAACATGCCGGTCCACCAGCCGTGGTGGGGCACCAGCAGGACGAACGGGATCTGCTCGACGGACGGGCGGCCGTGGTAGACGGATTCGGTGCCGGCGGGCACGCCGAGCCAGACGCCGAGATCGTCCTCGGCGAGGCGGCGGGCCGGGTAGTCGCGGTGGGCGCTGCCGTCGTACTTGCGGTAGATCACGCGGACCACGTCGCTCGGCATGCCTGGCACCCTAACCGATTCCGGCCACGCCACGCGATCGGGAGGTAACCGGACGCGACCCGCCGTCCCGCCACGCCGCCGGAGCGACCGGACCCCCGTCGGTGCCGGCGGGTACGGTCGCACGGTGACCCCGTCCCGCACCGCCACCGGCCCGGCCGTCCCGAAGAAGCGCCGCAGTGGTCGCGCCGGCGCCGGGGAGCTGCTGACCGCCGCGGTGGGCGCGGTTCCCGGCGGCGCGGCCCGGCCCGGTCAGCAGCAGATGGCCGAGGCGATCGAGCGCAGCATCGCCTCCGGCGAGCACCTGCTGGTGCAGGCCGGCACCGGCACCGGCAAGTCCCTGGCCTACCTCGCGCCGGCGCTGAC
>NZ_JAGPXV010001086.1:0-868 GCF_018070405.1 Micromonospora sp. D75 | reverse complement strand
GGCGGCTGCCGCCGGCATTGTTGACGAGGATGTCGACATGGCCGAGCTCTTTCAGCGCGAAGGCCGCGATGTTCTCCGCGGCATCCCTGGCCATCACGTCCTGCGCGAACGGCGTGATCAAGCCGCCTCCAACCTCCTTCACCAGCTCGGCAAGCAGGTCAGTCCGCCGCGCCACGCCGACGACGCGCACGCCTTCGGCCGCCAGGCCCTTGGCGATGGCGCGGCCGATGCCGATGCTCGCGCCTGTCACGACAGCGGTTTTCGATTTGAGCCCGAGGTCCATGGTCACACGCTTTCTTGTTTTGGTTTTTTGATTTTGCTGTTCGTTTCCTGCCTGCCCCGGGTGCGGCGATTTGCCCGACCGGGACGAGCAGTGGTAACCAAGAGCTGTTCCGAAGGAAACACGAAAAAGAAAAGGCGCAGAGCAATGGTCTGGGATCCGCAGCAATATCTGAAGTTCTCCGGCCACCGGCTCCGGCCTGCTGTCGATCTCTTGATGCGGATTCCGGATTTCGGCCCGCGCACGATCGCCGACCTCGGCGCCGGCGCCGGCAACGTCACCAGGCTGATCAAGGAACGCTGGCCGGATGCGAACGTCACCGGTGTCGAGGGCTCGGCCGAGATGGTTGCCGCCGGCCGCAAGGCGGCGCCCGACGTGGAATGGTCACATGAAGACCTCGGCCATTGGCGTCCCGCGCAGCAATACGACGTCGTCTATTCCAATGCCGCACTGCACTGGCTGCCCAATCATGCGGCACTGTTTCCGTCGGTGATGGAGACGGTGACGCCCGGCGGCGTGCTCGCGGTGCAGATGCCGCGCAACTTCCTTGCGCCCTCGCATGTGCTGATCGGCGAGACCGCGCTGAAC
>NZ_JAGPXV010001085.1:0-872 GCF_018070405.1 Micromonospora sp. D75 | reverse complement strand
GGCCTCGTCCGCGTACGGCGCAGGCCGCCCGGCGTGCAGCGCGTCGCTGGACAGGTGCACCAGCCGGGCGTCCACCTCGGCGGCGGCTACCGCGAGGTGGGCCGCCCCGTCCGCCGTGACCGCCCAGTCGTCGTACCGGTAGGGGGTGGCGACGACCGCGTCGGGGCGTACCCGGGTCAGCAGCTCCCGCACGGCGGCGCGGTCGGTCACGTCGAGCCGGTGCGGCGCGACGCCGGGCACCGCGACGGCGGCGCGGTGGTACGTGCCGGCGACCCGGTGCCCGGCGGCGACCGCCTGCCGGCACACCTCGGCGCCGAGGAAGCCGCTGGCTCCCACCACGAGCAGGTTCATGTCGTCTCCCCCGAAGATCGAAAAAGGCCCGCGTCATCATGACGCGGGCCAGTTCCGGAAAGCGAGGATCAGACGGGGTCGGCCACCGGGGCGGCCGGGCCGGCGGTGCCGGCGTGCGGACCGGCCGGGGCCTTCGGCTTGGCGTCGATGCCGGCCTCGGCGCGCTGCTGCCCGGTGATCGGGGTGGGCGCGCCGGTCAGCGGGTCGAAGCCGCCGCGGGTCTTCGGGAACGCGATGACCTCGCGGATCGAGTCGGCGCCGGCCAGCAGCATGCAGACCCGGTCCCAGCCGAACGCGATGCCGCCGTGCGGCGGGGCGCCGTACTTGAACGCCTCCAGCAGGAAGCCGAACTTGTCCTGCGCCTCGTCGGCGGTGATGCCGAGCAGGTCGAACACCCGCTGCTGTACGTCGCCGCGATGGATACGGATCGAGCCGCCGCCGATCTCGTTGCCGTTGCAGACGATGTCGTACGCGTACGCCAGCGCCCGGTCCGGCGCGGACTCGAAGCGGTCCACCCACTC
>NZ_JAGPXV010001084.1:0-872 GCF_018070405.1 Micromonospora sp. D75 | reverse complement strand
CCACCCGGCGGCGTCGCCACCAGGAGACCTGCAGGTGGTACATGACCTTCCGGGTGTACGCCTCCGCGTTGCCGGTCTCGTGCAACCGATTCCAGGCACGGTGCGTACGGGCCAGCGCGGACTGGACGAGGTCCTCGGCCAGATGCTGGTCGCCGGTCAGCAGGTAGGCGGAGCGCAGCAGCGCGGGCGTACGAGTTCGGACGAACAGGTCGAACTCAGTCAGGAGAAGATCCACACGAGCCGGTCCTTGGGGTCAGGTGGTGCATCGGCGTGACGCCTTCCGAGACGCCACCCGGCCACGCCATGGTTGCCACCTCCGGTGGCACTTTCCCGACAGGCTCCGGCCGGTGTCAGCAGTCGAAGACCGACCAGCAGATGTCGTTGCGCAGCCGCTGGTCGTCCAGGACCAGCTCGCGGATCTCGGCCGGGAGCTGATCGCGCTGCCACCGGCACTCGTCGCGCCCGGCCGCCTCGCCGAGACCGGCGGGCGCCGCCGCGCGTACCGCCTTGATCGCGTACGCGGCGGCGCCGAGTTCGTGGGCGGCCACGTGGGCCACGACGGCGGCCTGTCCGGCGGCGTACGCGGCGTTGCGTGCCGCCCCGCGCAGGTCCCGGGCCGCGCCCATGGCGTGCCCGCCCGCCGCGCGCGCCTCCATCATCCTGACCTCGCCCCGCACCCAGGCGCGGGCGTACGCGATCGCCTCACGCGGGCGGCTGTCGTCCGGCCGGACCGCCTCGAACAGGCCGAGGACGTGCTCCGCGCAGGTGGCGGCCCAGAGCGCCAGCAGGTGGTGGTGCTCGTCGGTGAGCGTGCCGCCCCGGCGGATCGTGGTGAACCGGGGATCGCGGACCTTCGGCAGGATCACGACGCG
>NZ_JAGPXV010001083.1:0-876 GCF_018070405.1 Micromonospora sp. D75 | reverse complement strand
ACCTGATGCTCTTCGACGCGCAGGACGGCTCGGTCTACCCGCCACCGGCCCGCGTGCGTTCCTGACCGGCCGGAACGACGAAGGGCCCGGCCGCATCCGGCCGGGCCCCGATGTGTCCTGTCCGGACTACACGTCGCGCAGGTCGGCCGCGCTGGCCGCCACCGCGCCGATCGAGTCGGCGGCGGAGGTGAGCAGGTCGGCGCCGAGCGCCTGGTCGACGGTGAGCGTCATCAGCGTCTCGCCACCGGCCTCACGGCGGGCCACCTGCATGGCGGCGATGTTGACGCCGGCCTCGCCGAGCAGCGTGCCGACGGTGCCGACCACGCCGGGCCGGTCGGCGTAGCGCAGGAAGACCAGGATGCCCTCCGCGCCGATCTCGACGTCGAAGCCGTCCACCTCGGTCAGCTTGAACACGTCCCGGGCGCCGGTGTGCACCACGGTGCCGGACACCCGGACGGTACGGCCGTCCGGCAGCGCGCCGCGCACGGTCACCAGGTTCGGGTGGTCGACCGTCTCGCCCGGCGTGGCCAGCGTGACCTCGACACCCCGCTCGGCCGCCAGGTGCGGCGCGTTGACGTAGGTGACCTGCTCCTCCACCACGGAGCTGAACAGGCCCTTGGTCGCGGCCAGCTTGAGCACCGACACGTCGTGGGCGGCGATCTCACCGCGCACCTCGACCGTGACGCTGGCGGCCACCCCGCCGGCCAGGGCGGTGAACGCCCGGCCCAGCCGCTCGGCCAGCGGCAGCAGCGGGCGTACGTCCTCGGCGACCACGCCGCCGGCCTGCACGTTCACCGCGTCCGGCACGAACTCGCCCTGCAGCGCCAGCTTGACGCTCTTGGCCACGGCCAGACCGGCCTTGTCCTGCGCCTCGTT
>NZ_JAGPXV010001082.1:0-879 GCF_018070405.1 Micromonospora sp. D75 | reverse complement strand
CAGGTCGCCTTCGCGGTCGCGGCCTGCCGCGAGCTGTGGGGCGACGCCGCGGCCACCCCCGGCCGCTGGGCGGAACACGCCGCCCGGGTGCTCGCCCGCGCCGGGCAACGCACCGACGCCGCCTCGCACGCCGGCTGGGCGGCCTTCACCCGAACCAGCCTGCGTCGCGGGCTGGGCACCGAATCGTACGAGTGACCGGAGGAAGCACATGGCCCGCAACGAGTTCCGCTTCGTGGTCGACGGTGTCGACCTGAGCGCCGAGCAGCAGACGCTGATCGCCGCGGAGATCCAGAAGGCCGGCCTGGCCGCCCTGCGTACCGCCGACGCGAAACTGACCAACCCGCTGACCGTCGGCCACGGCAACATCAAGCTGCGCCCCGAGTGGTACGGGCTCTGGGTCATCGACGGCCCGTTCGCCCAGGACCTCGGGCAGAAGATCAACGACATCGGGTTCTGGATCCAGCGGTGACCGACGCCGCCCGGCCGGCCGGCGCGCCGGAGCGGATGTGCCCGAGCACCCCGGCGTCGAACGCCACGGTGTTCCTGGGCATGATCACTCCGGCGGGCCGGGTGGCCTACGTGACCCCGGCCGTACCGGCCGAGGTGGCGCTCGCCGGGCTCGGCGACTCCGACGAGCCGGTCGAGGCACGGGTCCGGCTCGCCGGTCCGTGCGTCACCTCGTCCTGCGGCTTCTGGACCGGCTCGCACTGCGGGCTGGGCGCGCGGATGGCCGCCTCGTACGCCGAGACCGCCCCGCCCGCCGAGGAGGCGCTGCCGAAGTGCGCCATCCGGCGTACCTGCAGGTGGTTCGCCGAGCAGGGGCCGTCGGCGTGCCCGGCGTCCGGGAGGTGGTGCGCCGCCGGCTCGACCAGTTGACCG
>NZ_JAGPXV010001081.1:0-882 GCF_018070405.1 Micromonospora sp. D75 | reverse complement strand
TGTTTATGAGACAGCTGCTGCGGCCCAGCCTGCGCGACCGGGAGACCCGCCGGGGTGCTGATCGGCCTGGTGCTGGCCTGGCGCCGGGCGCCGTTCGTGCTGGTCGTGGTCGCGGCGGCGGCCACCACAGCGGTGCTGCGCCTGCTCGGCGTGGACTGACGCCGGCCCTCGCACGAGAACGGCCCCGCACCGCCGGAGCGGGAAGGGGCCGATTTCGGAGCGGGGCCGGTCAGACCTTGTCGCCGATGTTCACCCGGGGCGCGGGAGCGCGCATCCGGCGGAACGTGATCGACCGCATGATCGCGTAGAAGTAGAGCGAGCCGAGCTTCTCGGTGCTCTTCGGGAAGCGCTCGCGGACCAGCCGCTTGATCTTCCGGGAGATCAGCACCGAGTCGATCAGCACGCCGAGCGCCAGCGCGCCCCACAGCAGGTTGGACAGCAGCCGCACGATCGGCGGCATGGCCTGGTTGGAACCGACCAGCACGATCAGCGCGCCGCCGAAGAACCAGGTGCCGACCGTACGCCGGGAGTCGACCACGTTGCGGGCCAGCAGCCGCTCGGGCCCCCGGTCACGCGGGCCGCCCTCGCGCCGGAACTCGGCGGCGGCCTCGGCGCGGGCGGCGCGGCGCTGCGCGCGGGCCTCCTCCTTGGTCAGCGGCTTGGCCGGCGCGGTCGGCCGGCGGCCGGCGACCGGGCGCTTCGGCGTGACCTGCCCGAGTTCCTTCTTGCTGGGCGTGTAGCCCCGGGGACGGGCGGCGGCGGACTCCTCGTCGGTCGTCACAGTGGTGACGGACTCCTCGACGAGGTCGGCGGACTTGCGGCGAAACAGCGACGGCACGCGGCAAGGGTAGCCAACCGGCCGCGCCCGGTGCACATCACGGG
>NZ_JAGPXV010001080.1:0-886 GCF_018070405.1 Micromonospora sp. D75 | reverse complement strand
GCGTACGACTCGACCCCGACGTGCTCTTCGTCGACGACGGGCGCGTGCTCACCTCGGCCGGGGTGGCCGCCGGCATCGACCTGTGCCTGCACGTCGTCCGCACCGACCACGGCAGCGCGGCGGCCAACCGGGCGGCCCGGCGCTGCGTGGTGCCGCCGTGGCGGGACGGCGGGCAGGCCCAGTACATCGAACGGCCGGTGCCCCGGGGCACCGACCACGGCACCGCCGCCACCCGCGAGTGGGCCCGGCAGCGCCTGCACGAGCCGGTGGCGTTGCGCGATATGGCCGCGCACGCGCGGATGAGCGTCCGCACGTTCACCCGGCACTTCCGCTCCGAGACCGGGCTCAGCCCGGCGCAGTGGCTGCTCCAGCAGCGCACCGAGCACGCCCGGGTGCTGCTGGAGACCACTGACCTGAGCGTCGACCGCATCGCCCAGGACGCAGGTTTCGGCACCACAGCCGCGCTCCGCCAGCACTTCCACGCCCGGGTCGGCGTGGCCCCCACCGCCTACCGCCGCACGTTCCGCCACCCTTCCCCCGCGGCGTCCCCCGCGACGTCCCCGCGTTCCCCGCGCCCCGCTCCCGTCGATCTTGGAGTTGTGGCGCCTGGAAGGCCGGACGTGCCGGAGTTGTCTACCGCCACAACTCCATGATCGGCGGCGGGGCGGATCGGCGGCGGGCGGTCCCGCGGTCAGGCGAGGTGGGGCTGGCGACGCAGGGCGCGGAGCTGGGTCAGGTGCAGCGGCAGGTGCACGCGGATGTGCAGGTCCAGCGCCCTGCCCCAGGGCAGCGACTCGTCCACGTCCAGGTCGAAGCCCTCGCGTAGCACCGTGTCCACAGGTGTCTCCGCCGCCGGGCCGAGCCGGTCGGCCAGCGCGCACAGCTT
>NZ_JAGPXV010000109.1:0-12265 GCF_018070405.1 Micromonospora sp. D75 | reverse complement strand
ACCCAGTATCCGACGCCTCCGCCGCGCTCGGCGGGCGGGCGCGGCGGAGGCGTCGGATACAGGGTCGATGACCAACCCCGACCTCGATCCCGAGGTGTACCCGCCGATCGACCCGCGTGAGGACGTGCCGGACGACCCCGGCGAACTCCTCCCGGACACGCCCGGTGAACTGCCCGAGGCGCCGGTCGAGCCGATGCCCGACGACGGGGAGCCCGGGGGTGTGCCCGAACCGGCCTGACCGGCCCGGTGCCGGGGTGCCCGATAGATCGACGATGGTGGATAATCTTGCGGTGACCGGCGCGCGGACCGCAGGGGAGACCGGATGAGAATCGTCGACGCCCGGGTGATCGTGACCTGCCCCGGCCGGAACTTCGTGACCCTCAAGGTCGTGACCGACGAGGGAGTCACCGGAGTCGGCGACGCCACCCTCAACGGCCGGGAACTGGCCGTCGCGTCCTACCTGCGCGACCACGTCGTGCCGCTGCTGATCGGGCGTGCCGGGCTGCCGGTCTACCAGTTGCTCGGCGGCCGGTCCCGCGAGGGCGTGACCGTGTACGGGCACGCCAACGGCGAGACGGTCGACGAGGTGCTGACCGAGGTCGCCCGTTTCGTCGACCTCGGCTACCGCGCGGTGCGGGTGCAGTGCGGCGTGCCCGGCCTGCCCCGGACGTACGGCGTCAGCGCCGACAAGATGTTCTACGAGCCCGCCGACGCCGCGCTGCCGACCGAGACCACTTGGTCGACGGAGGCCTACCTGGCCCACGTGCCGGGCGTGTTCGCCCGGGTCCGCGAGGAGTTCGGGCCCACCCTCCGGCTGCTGCACGACGTGCACCACCGGCTCACCCCGATCGAGGCGGCGCGGCTCGGCAAGAGCCTGGAGCCGTACGCGCTGACCTGGATGGAGGATCCGGTCCCGGCGGACCTGCAGGAGGGCTTCCGGCTCATCCGCTCGCACACCACCACGCCGATCGCCGTCGGCGAGGTCTTCAGCAGCATCTGGGACGCCGCCCAGCTCATCCGGGAACAGCTCATCGACTACGTCCGTACGACTGTGGTCCACGCCGGCGGGATCACCCACCTGCGACGCATCTTCGACCTCGCCGCGCTGCACCACGTCCGCAGCGGGTCGCACGGCGCCACCGATCTCTCCCCGGTCTGCATGGCCGCCGCGCTGCACCTGGACATCGCCATCCCCAACTTCGGTCTGCAGGAGTACATGCGGCACACCGAGCAGACGGACGAGGTGTTCCCGCACGGCTACCACTACGACGGCGGCTACCTGCATCCGGCCGAGACTCCGGGGCTCGGCGTGGACATCGACGAGCAGGCCGCGGCCCGCTACCCGTACGCGCCGGCCTACCTGCCGGTGAACCGGCTGACGGACGGCACCGTGCACCCCTGGTGAGCGCGCCGGCTCAGTGGATGCGGCGACCGTGCGCGTCCGGGATCCCGGACTTGCGGAAGAAGTACGTGTTGATCTGGTCCCGCCACTCGACGGCGCTGCGGAGCTGCTCGTCGAGGCGTTCCGCCACCCGGTCGTGGACGGCCGGGTCGACCGCCCCGGCGACGAGCCGCCACCGTTCCCGCATCGCCATCACCTCCTCGACCCCGGCGAAGTGCGTGTCGTAGATGTGCTGGATCACGGTACGGCCGTTGTGCAGCACGTGCCGGTAGGGCACGTGATGGAAGAACAGCAGCAGTTCGTCGGGGCAGCGCTCGCGTGACTCGTACACCTCGGACCACGGCGGCGGGTACTGGCCGGTGAAGCCGGTCCCGGTCGCCCGGGTCCGGTCCACCCCGACGCCGTCGCGGTCGGCGAAGTGGTAGGTGCCCCACGCTGTGTACTCGTAGCCGTCCACGTCCGGGCCGTAGTGGTGGCCCGGCCGCACCATGAACCCGACGCCGAGCGGGGCGGTGTAGCGCTCGTAGGTGCGCCAGGAATCGTCCATGATCGCGTGCATCGTGCGCCGCACCGCGTCCGGATCGCCGGTGGTCACCGGCAGCCACGTCAGGTCGATCCACTCGTCGAGGATCGCGCCGGGATCCAGCAGCGGATCCCAGGCGAGCCGGCCGAAGGCGTACAGGTTCGCCTGGGCCAGCGGGTGCCCGGTCCAGAACGGGTCGTCGCCCACGTTGGACACGGCGACCAGGCCGCCACCGGCGCCCGCCCGTCCGGCCGCAATGTCGGCGATCGTGTCGCCGGTCGCGCCCCGGGGCCGGAACCGCAGCACCTCGCTCCACCAGGGGCCGAGGTAGCAGACGTGCCGCTGCTGGCCGGTGTACTCCTGCGTCGCCTGCACCTCCACCGCCAGCCGGGTAGCAGGCATCGCGGCGAGCACCGGGGACACCGGTTCGCGTGGCTGGAAGTCGATCGGGCCGAACTTCACCTGGACGATCACGTTGTCGGCGAATCGTCCGTCCAGCGGCGCGAAGTGGTCGTGGGCGGCCCGGGCCCGGTCGGTCGACCGGTCCCGCCAGTCCTGGTGGTGGTCGTAGACGAACGCCCGCCAGCGCACCACGCCGCCGTGCGGTGCGAGCGCCTCGGCGAGCAGGTTCGCGCCGTCGGCGTGGTCGCGCCCGTACGCGAAGGGGCCGGGCCGGCCCTCGGAGTCGGCCTTCACCAGGTAGCCGCCGAAGTCGGGAATCCGCTGGTACACCCGCCGGGTGGCGGCGGCCCACCAGTCCCGTACGCGCTCGTCCAGCGGATCGGCGGTGGGCAGGCCGCCGAGGACCACCGGGGCGGCGAAGGTCACCGCCAGATGCACCTGGATGCCGTACGGGCGGAACACCTCGGCGATCTCCGCGACGTCGCCGAGCCGGTCGGTCAGCAGCAGCGCCTCGGTGTCGTGCACGTTGACGTTGTTCACGCAGATCGCGTTGACGCCGCAGGCGGCGAGCAGGCGGGCGTAGTCGCGGAGCCGGGCGGGCTCGTGCCGGGCGGCGCCGTCGCGCCAGAACAGGGAGCCGCCGGCGTAGCCCCGCTCGACCTGGCCCGACACCGGGTGCACGGCCACGTTGTCCCAGTGGTCGAGCATCCGCCGGTCCAGTGCCGGCCGGTGCCGCCGCGCCGGAAGGTCGTCGTGGAAGGCCGCCGCGCCGAGCCGGATCACGTGGAACATCCCGTACAGCAGGCCGGCCGGCGCGTCGGCGAGGACCACTGTCACGCCGCTCGCCCGCGTCAGCAGGTACCCCTCGTCGCCGAGCGCGCCGTCGCCGGTGCCGTTCACCGCCGGTGTCGCGCCGAGCCGGGCCGCCTCCGCCGCCGCGTTCGGCACCGGGCCGGCGCCGCGCAGGGCCAGCACCAGGTCGGCGTCGACAGGCCACGGTGGCCCGTGCCAGAGCCGTCCGCCGTAGCGGGCGCAGGCCCGGCTCACCTCGTCGAGGACGGTGTCGACCAGGAGCCCGTCGCCGTGCACCAGCACCGGCCGGGAACCGAGCTCACGGAACGCCGCAGTCGGTAGCCAGGCGGCATGCCAGGCCGACTCGCCGCTGTCGGCCGACAAGCGGCCGGTGACCGGGACGCTCACGCGGTGAACTCCGCCCGGATGTCGTCGATCATGGGAGCACCGATCCGCAGCAGCGCCAGCACCAGGAGCGCGGCGAGCAGGGCGAGCACCGCCTCGGAGAACACCGCGGTGACGCCGGCGGCGGCGACCAGCAGCGCGACGTTGCCGATTGTGACGCTGGGCTTGCGCGCCACGTAGTACACGGCGAGCCGGAGCACGTCGCGGGTGCGGAAGGTGAACAGCGAGACGATCACCAGCGCGTTGACCCCGACCAGGATCACCCCCGCCCCGACCACGACGAGCGGCACGGCCCACCAGCCGGGGACGGCGGCGGCGGGCAGGTTCGCCAGGTTGACCGCGATGACTGCGAGCCACAGCAGCGTCGGCGCCCAGACGCGCAGCACGCCCGCCAGGTTGGCCCGGTAGGCCCGGCGGAACGCGGCGGCGGGACGGAGATCGGTCAGGTCGGGGCGCTGGTGCCGCAGCGTGTGCAGGGCGGCCGAGACGGCCGGACCGACCGGCAGCGCGGCGGCGGCGACCAGCGGAAGGTTGCTGCTGTCGCGGTCGAGCAGCACGAGCACGGCCAGACCGGGCAGCGTGCTCATCAGGAGCAGCAGTTCGACCACGAGCAGGGTGTGGACCGTCGCGGCGGCCCGCGACAACGGCCCGTCGCCGAACTCCCGCAGCCCGCCGGTCGCGCCGGTCACCGTCGGTCCTCGTGCGGGTCGAGCAACCTGTCGTCCCACCACGGCGGCGTCTCGTCCACTACCGGGGTCAGCTCGGCGAGAGTCACCTCGTGCCGGGCGAGGACGAGGTCGAGGTCCGCCCGCCCGCCCGCGACCGGCACTGCGCGATGGGTACGGGCCGGCTCGGCGGCCTCCCGCAACGCGTCGAGCTGCCGTGGCCGGGGTGAGTGCGGGCTGCCCATCTCCCGCCAGGCCGCGAAGGCGTTGCCTGCGTCCTCACTCACTGCCGAGCGGAGCAGGAACGCCGACGCGGTGCCCGGCAGGCCGATCGGAACCGACAGCGACAGGGTGTGCCGCTCGGGTGCCGGCTCGCGGCCGGTGACGTCCACCGGGGCCCAGGCCAGGACCGCGACCCGGCCGTCGGGGTGCCGGGTGACGAGATGGTCCGGCCCGCGCGCGAGCACCTCGTCGCCGAGCCGGGCCATGAACGCGTACAGATGGTAGGTGGGTTTCTTGATCTGCCGGTGGGTGAGCAGGCCGAAGCCGCCGTGCAGCGGCGCGGTCGGCACCCCCTCCTCCTCGAACACGTCGCTGAAGGTCCAGTAGGAGAAGGAGTCGACCAGATCCCCGCCGTCGGCCAGCACCGGAGCGAGGTAGGCGGCGTGGAAGGCCGTGTCGTGGATCGGGTTGTCCGGCCGGTAGGAGGAGTTGAACTCGGTGATGTGCACCGGGTGGTCGGCCAGCGCGGTGCCGGCCAGGTGCCGGCGGGGCGCGGCGAACTGCTCCAGCAGCTCCGTGGCCGGAGCCAGGGTCTGCCGGGTGCCGAACGGCAGGTGCCGGGCCGGGCCGGAGGTGTAGGCGTGTCGGCTGACGAAGTCGACGGGCACGTCGCGGTCGGTGACGAACTCGGCGAACGGCTTCAGCCACTCGTCGGCGCCGGGGGACAGGGCCGGGCCGCCGACCTGCAGTGCCGCGTCGACGTCCTTGACGGCGTGCGCCGACACCTCGTACAGGCGGTGGTAGGCGTCCTGGTCGGCGCCCTGCCAGAACGCCGGCAGGTTGGGCTCGTTCCACACCTCGATCGGCCAGCCGCGCACCTCGTCGAGGCCGTACCGGTCGACCAGGTGGGTCACCGTGGCGCGCACCAGGTCACCCCATTCGGTGTACGACCGGGGCGGCGTCACGTTTCCCCGCCACCAGAACACGGTCTGGTCGCCGGAGGCGAGCGCCGAGGGCATGAACCCCAGCTCCACGAAGGGCCGGATGCCCAGCGCGAGGTAGGCGTCGACGACCTGGTCCACGTAGGTGAAGGCGTGCCGCACCCGGCGCTCGCCCCGGTATTCGTACGGGCGGTGCACGCCGACGCCGTCGCTGAGCAGCCCGTGGCCGCGGATGTGCCGGAAGCCGATGTCCCGCTGCACCAGCGCCAGCGAGTCCTGATAGTCACGTCGCAGAGCCAGGTCGAACCGGCCGGTGCCCACGCAGGTACGCCAGGCGTCGGTCAGCCGGCCGGCAGGCCGGTCGGGGACGAGGAGCCGCGTCATCCGTGGTTCTTGCGGTACCGGTCGTACGCCTTGTTGACCAGGTCGATGTAGGCCTGCGCGTTCTTGCCCTTCAGCTCCGAGACGTAGGCGTCCCACTCGCTCAGCGGCCGCTGGCCGAGGGCGAACTTCAGCGTGTTCTGGGTGACGTGGTCCTTCAGCGCGGTCGCCCACAGCGTCGTCTGCTCCCGCTCGGAGTCGCTGAGCGGCGCCGGTGGCGGAGTCACCCAGGGCGCGGCCTTGCGGGCGTTCATCTCCTTCTGGAACTCCAGTTCCTCGGGCGAGAAGAACGACTGCACCAGGTCGAGCTTGCCCCCGTAGGCGAAGACGCCGTTGTAGAAGCCGAAGTCCTTCTGCAGGTGCTTGGTGCCCTTGGGGTTGAGGCCGATGACGTTGACGTCCGGGGCGAGGGTGCGCTTGCCCGAGCCGTCCTTGGTGTACGTGGTTCCCTCGACGCCCCACTTGGCGAACTCCTGGCCGGCGTCGGAGTACCAGAGCCAGTCGACGAACTGCATCATGGCCACGAAGTTCTTGCCGTCGCGCGCCTTGCTGGAGATCATCACGCCGTTCTCCAGCCGGCTCGCCGGGTTGACCGCTCCGGCCGGCCCGACCGGGAAGAGGATCTTGCCGAGCCGGGCGTTCGGGTTGATCTTCGCGATGTCCGGGCGGTAGTCGTTCACCAGGGTCTGCGCGTTCGTGCTGATCACGAAGGACTTGCCGCTGGCGAGCTTCTGCCGGGCCTGGTCGTCGGTCTGGGTGAACGTCTCCGGGTCGAGCAGCCCCTCGGCGACCAGCTTGTGGAGGTACTCCACCACCTGCCGGTAGCCGTCCGAGGCGCCGGTGAAGACGTACTTCCCGGCCCCGGAGTCCCAGCTCGTCGGCTGGTAGTTCCAGCCGGCGCCGGGCAGGCCGTGCGCGAGGGCCAGCATGTTCAGCAGGTTGCCGGCCGGGTTGGGCTTGCCGAACCGGTCGGAGAACGGGATGACGTCCGGGTGGGCCGCCTTCATCGCCTTGAGCATGGCGTACACCTCGTCCCAGGTGGTCGGGGACGGGATCTTCAGCTGCTCCAGCACGTCGGTGCGGACCGCGAGCGTGTAGTCCTGCCAGGGCTTCTCGTGCAGGCCGGGCAGCAGGTAGAACTTGCCGTCCTCCTGCCGGAGCGTGTCCATCTCCGGCTGGAGCTTCCACTTCTCGATCTTGTCCTTGAAGTGCGGCATCAGGTCGAGGTAGTCGCTGACCGGCAGGATGGCGCCGGAGGACACGTACGAGTTCTCCTGCGGGTGGTAGGTCTTCGGGATGATCATCGGGGCGTCACCGGAGCCGACCAGCACGCTGCGCTTCTGCTCGTAGTCGCTCAGCGGCACGGCGACCGGGTCCAGCTTGACGTTCGTCCGCCCGGCCAGCTCGGTCCAGAACAGCCACTCCGGCTTGAGCGGGTAGTTCGGGTGGTTGTTGTAGAGGATCGAGAACGTGACCGGCTCGGTGGCCTTGAACTGGTCGCCGATACCGTACTTCTCCATCGCGCCGGCACGGTTGCGGTCGAGGTCCTTCTTGTCGGGTGCGTCGTCGCCGCAACCCGCCAGGGAGGCGACGGCGGCCGCGCCGGTGGCGAGCAGCAGCTGGCGCCGGGACAGCTGGGCCATGGGTTCTTCCTTCCGGTGGTGGGGTGGTGGTGCGGGTGGCGGCTATCCCTTCACGGCGCCGAGCATGATTCCGGAGACGAAGTAGCGCTGGATGAAGGGATAGACCGCGAGGATCGGCAGGATCGTCAGCACGATGGTCACGGACTGGATGGTGGCGGCGGACTGGACGACGTCGCCTGCGCTGCCGAGGCCGCCGCCGGTCTGCGTGGCGTCGGTCGCGCCCGCGATGAGGTTGCGCAGATAGACCGTCACCGGGAGCAGGTCCTGCCGGTCCATGTAGAGGAACGCGGCGAACCACGAGTTCCAGAACGAGACGGCGTAGAACAGCACCATCGTGGCGACCATCGCCTTCGACAGCGGCAGGACGATCCGCAGCAGCGTGCCGTACGTGTTCAGCCCGTCGACTGCGGCCGCCTCCTCCAGCTCGACCGGCAGGCTCTCGAAGAACGCCTTCATCACCAGCAGGTTGAACACGTTTATCGCGTTGGGCAGGGCGATCGCCCACACCGTGTTCTTCAGCCCGAGGCTGGTGACTAGGACGTAGTTGGGGATCAGGCCGCCGGTGAAGAACATGGTGAACACGGCGATCCCGACCAGCGCGGTCCGGCCCCGCAGGTGCTTCTTCGACAGCACGTAGGCATAGCAGGTGGTCAGCACGACGGAGACGAGCGTGGCGACCACCGTGTAGAAGACGGTGTTGCGGTAGCTGACCCAGAACGTCGGGTCCGACGTCACCACCCGGTACGCGGTCAGGTTGAACCCGCGCGGCACGAGGTTCACCTCGCCCGCGACGATGTACGCGTTGTCGCTGAGCGAGCGGGCCACGATGGTGAGGAACGGATACAGGGTCACCACCACGACGCCGGTCAGCACGAGGGCGTTCACCACCTGGAAGACCCGGTAGCCGCGGGTGGGCCGGGGGCCACGCGGCCGGGCCGCCGGTTTCCGTGTACGGGCCTGGGCGCGGGCCTGCGTGCTCACCACAGGCTCGTCCCCACCGTGCGCCGGGAGATCGCGTTCGCCGACAGCACCAGCGTCAGCCCGATCACGGACTCGAACAGGCCGATGGCGGCGGCGTAGCTGAGGTTCCCGGAAACGATGCCCACCCGGTACAGGTAGGTCGAGATCACGTCCGCCGTCGGGTAGGTGAGCGGGTTGTACAGCAGCAGGATCTTCTCGAAGCCGACGGCCATGAAGGTGCCGATGTTGAGGATCAGCAGCGTCACCATCGTCGGCCGGATCCCCGGCAGCGTCACGTGCCAGGTCTGCCGCCACCTGTTGGCGCCGTCGATGCGGGCTGCCTCGTACAGGTCGCCGTCGACGGTGGTGAGCGCGGCGAGGTAGAGGATGGTGCCCCAGCCGACGGTCTGCCAGACCTCGGAGGAGACGTAGATCGTCCGGAACCATCCGGCCTGCTGCATGAACGCGACCGGCTCGCCGCCCACGGCACGCACCATCTGGTTCACCGTGCCGTCCACCGACAGCAGTTGGAGGACCATGGCGGCCACGATCACTATCGACAGGAAGTGCGGCAGGTAGGACACCGACTGGACGAACCGCTTGAGCGCGCGGTTGCGCACCTCGTTGAGCAGCAGCGCGAGCACGATCGGCAGCGGGAAGCAGAACACCAGCGTCAGCGCGCCCAGCACCAGCGTGTTTGTGAACACGCTCCAGAAGGTCGGGTCGGTGAAGAACAACCGGAAGTACCGCAGCCCGGTCCAGTACTCGCCGAAGAGGCTGCCGCCCGGCTGGAAGCGCCGGAACGCGATCACGTTGCCGAGCATCGGCAGGTAGCGGAACGTCAGGAAGAACAGCAGCGGCAGGACTGCGAGCGAGTAGAGCTGCCAGTCCCGGCGCAGGGCCCGCCGCCAGGGCGTACGGCGACTGCGCGGGGTCGGGGCTGCCAAGCTCGTCCTCCCCCTGACCGTCGGCCGGAACGTTTCCGGTAATACGTCGTAAGCCTTTCGGAAATTTATTGGTATCGTTATCTTCGTGTCAAGAGCGTCGATTGATATCTCCCTCGGCCAGCTCCGCCGCTACACGCCGGCTGTCGTCGAGCCCGCCGACTTCGACCGGTTCTGGCGGGCCACCCTCACCGCCGCCGCGGCCAGCCCGGTGCTCGTCGACGTCCGCCCCGAACCCACCGACCTGCGGCTGCTCGACGTGTGGGACGTGACGTTCGCCGGGTTCGCCGGCGAACCGGTGCGGGCCTGGTACACCCGTCCCGCGGGCGTAGCCACGCCGCTGCCGGCAGTGGTGGAGTACCCCGGCTACGGGCGCGGCCGGGGCCTGCCGGGGGAGCGGCTCACCTGGCCGGTGGCGGGCTACGCCCACCTGCTGGTGGACAACCGGGGACAGGCCGGCCTGTACAGCCGCGGTGACACCCCGGACCCGCACGACGCTCCCGGCGGGCCCAGCCCCGCCACGAGGGGGATCCTGTCCCCGGACGACTACCACTACCGCCGCCTGATCACCGACGCGGTCCGCGCGATCGACGCCGTCCGCGTACTGCCCGGGGTGGACCCGGCCCGCGTCGCCGCGGTGGGCAACAGCCAAGGTGGTGGACTCGCGCTCGCGGCGGCGGGCCTCGTCGACGGCCTCGCCGCGCTCCTGGTCACCGCCCCGTTCCTGTGCGACATCCAGCGCGCCATCGAAGTGACCGAGGCGTCCCCCTACGGCGAGATCGCCCGCTACCTCGCGGTGCACCGCGAGGCCGAGGAGCCGGTCCGGCGCACGCTGTCCTACGTCGACGGCGTCAGCTTCGCCCGGCGCGCCACCGCACCGGCGCACTTCGGGATCGGTCTGCGCGACGAGGTCTGCCCACCGAGCACCGGCTTCGCCGCCTACAACCAGTACGCCGCTGCCGCATCGGCCACTCCGCTACGGGAGATGCACACGTACCCGTTCAACGGCCACGAGGGCGGGGAGGCCGTCCACGTCCGGCGGCAGCTGCGCTGGCTGGACGCGGTGATGCGTTCCGCCGGGACGGCAGCCGGCTGACGGACTCACCGGATGTCCGATGCAGGGCGCTAGATCACCCGGCGGCGTACCCGCCACACCACCACGCCGATCAGGATCGCCGCGACCGCGACGAACACCGCCGCCTCGATGAGCTGGAACGTCCAGAACCGGTCGGCAGGGTGGTAGACCCCGAACCGCTGGATGCCGCGTTCGTGCAGGAACTGGCTGAGGTTCGTGCCGGCCTGGTTGGCCGCGTCCTCCAGTTCGTAGTACTCCGTCGAGCTCAGCCTGCGCCCGGCGGCGTCCGCGTAGCCGCGTTCGATCACCCAGTCGGCGACGCCGGCTCCGGCCTGACCCTTCGTGCCGCCGGCGGGGACCGGCTCCATGGTGGTGAGCGGCGTGGCGTACGCGGGACGGGCCAGCAGCGCCACCGACATCCGGGCGGCGAGGAACGCCCCGAACGCGACGCCGAACGCGGGCAGGCTGCGCCGCAGGATCGCCCCCGCGGCGGTGGCGACGCCGAACGCGAACAGCGCGTACGCCAGCGGAACGAGCCCTTCCAGGTCGAAGGCGTCGTACTGGAACCGCCCTTCCCAGGCATCGAACGGCTGCCGGAACCAGGTGAGCACGGCGGTGAACATGCCGGTGAGCGCGACTGTGACGCCGGCCAGCGCGGCGAGCTTGGCCGCCAGCCAGCGCATCCGCGGCACGGCCTGGGTCCAGGCGAGCTGCCAGGTGCCGTCCTCCAGTTCGCGGGCGAGCAGCGGCGCGCCGAGGAACGCGCCGATGACGACGGGCACCAGGTAGAAGGCCGCGAGGAGGTTCTCGACGTATCCGTACTCCTCGTCGAGCCGGCGGAAGGCGGCCGTGCACGTCTCGCCGGCGCCTGCTGTTCCCGCGCACCGGGCGGGGCCGCCGGGGAACAGGTCGTGGGCCTGCGTCCCGAGCACGAGCAGGGCGATGCCGAACACGCCGAGAAGCAGACCGAGGACACAGACCTCGGTGCGGTGCTGGCGCCAGATCAACCACGTCATGCCGCCACCTCCGACGGGACCGCGGCGCCCGGCTCGGACGGCCGGCGCAGGTACGCCAGCACCAGGTCCTCCAGCCCGACCGGCTGGGCCTGCCAGCCCGGCGCGGCCGGGATGCCGCCGTCGCGTACCAGCAGGGTGGTGTGCCGGTCGCTGTGGACGGCGTCCACGACGGCGCCGGCCCGGTCGAGGTCGGTGGCCGTGCGCGGGCCGACGAGCAGCCGGTGCTCGGCGAGGAGGGTGTCGATGTCACCGGTGAGCGTGACCCGGCCGTGGTTGAGCACGACCAGGTGGTCGCAGACACGTTCCAGCTCGTGCACGACGTGGGAGGAGAACAGGACCGTCACCCCGCCGTCGGCCACCGCGCCCATGAGGACCTGCAGGAATTCGCGCCGGGCCAGCGGGTCGAGGCTGGCCACCGGCTCGTCGAGGACGAGCAGGTCCGGCCGTTTCGCCAGGGCCAGGGCCAACGCGACCTGGGCCTGCTGCCCGCCGGAGAGCGAGCCGGCCCGGCGGTCCAGCGGGATGCCCAGCTTCGCCAGCCGGCGCTCGGCCAGCCCCTGGTCGAAGCGGAGGTTGCAGGCCCGGCCGAAGCGGAGCATCTCGGCGACGGTGAAGCGCTTGTACAGCGGGTGGTCCTGGGCCAGGAACCCGATCCGGGACAGGGTCTGCGGGGTGCTGGCGGTGACGTCGTGGCCGAGGACCTCGACGGTGCCGGTGCTCGGCGCCAGCAGTCCGACGATCAGGCGCAGCAGCGTGGTCTTGCCCGCGCCGTTCGGCCCGACCAGGGCGATCACGCCGCCCGCCGGCAGGGTCAGGGTGCAGTCGCGCAGCGCCCAGCCCTTCCGGTACCGCTTGCCCACGCCGTCGGTGCGCAGCGCGATCTCGGTGGGGGCC